>CAXUNV010000041.1:0-16359 GCA_964252355.1 uncultured Chthoniobacterales bacterium
CACGCTGACCGTTCGGTAAAAATCGTCCTGCCAAACCACGGTTTGATGAGCTTGGCCGGCGAGGACCGACCTAGGGTGATGCCGATGCCTGCATCACCGTCACAAACTGCCGTGCCTCTGGAGAACATCACCACTTTCTTGAACGGTCCCGCCGTCGCAGAACTCCGTCAGCGCGCCAAGGCACGGCTTCAACCATCGGCCACCCGGAGGATTCAAAATGACCGACGAGAAACAACTTTCCTCCCATCTCTAACGCTTGCTCAACCAACGGACAAGGCGTCGAGTCCCGCCGTGGCCTCTGCGTCGAGAGAAATGCCCCCGACAGCCACGTTCTCCTCCAGGTGCCCCCGGCTCGCCGTCCCAGGGATGAGCAAGGTGTTCGGGGCATGCCGCAGCAGCCAGACCAGCCCCACTTGCAGGGCCGTCACGTTCAAGCGCGCCGCGATGGCTTTGACCTGCGGCTGGTCGGTGACCTTCGGCCAGCCGGGGGCGGCACCCCCGAGCGGAAAGAAGGGCACCCAGGCGATGCCGTTTGCCAAACAGAACCGGAGTTCGCCTTCGAACTGCCGACTCACCACGCTGTACGCGTTCTGCACGGCGGCGATCCCGGCCGCCTGCGCACGCTGGAGACCATCGAGATCGACGGCGCTCAACCCGATGGCGCCGATCTTGCCCTCATCGCGCAGGGCGACCATCACCGCCATCTGGTCTTCGAGGTCGACGACCTGCTCGCCTTGCGCCGTCAGTCCGGGACCGACGTCGGCGCGGCGCAGGTAGACCAGCGGCAGGTGCTCCACTCGCAGGCTGGCGAGGTTGGCTTCGACGCTCACGCGGAGCTGCTCGGGACGTTGCGCCAGCTTGATGGGCGGAGTCCCCTGCGGATTGGAGTCGGCCCCCACTTTGCTGGCCACCACGACGCCGTCGCCGGGACGGAGCACCCGCGCGATGGTCTCATTGACGGAGCCGTTGCCGTAGAACTGGGCGGTATCGAGATGGTTGATCCCGAGGGCGAGCGCGTGCTCCAAAAGTTTGACCGTCTCGGCGCGATCGGTGACGTGCCGCAACTGCATCGCGCCGTAGCCGATCCGGGCGACCTGATGGCCGCCGAGCGGGTAGAGCCCTCCGGGCAGGGGGACAGATGGGGTGTGTTTGGAGATACCTTTTCTCCTTGCCGCAAGCTCGCAAGCGGAGGATGCTCCGCCTTCTGGACAGCTAAGGGGAGGTCCCTCCGCTTGTCAAGTTCCAGCCGTTTGCGAACCGATGCCGCCAAAAACCGGGAGCGCCTCATCGCGGCCGCTCAGGAACTGTTCTCCGCGGGCGAAAAGGTCTTCTCCCTGGAGGGGGTTGCGCGCGCGGCCAAGCTGGGCATCGGAACGCTCTACCGACACTTCCCAACCCGCGAGGTGCTCGTCGAAGCGGTGTACCGTGCCGAACTCGACGCCCTGGCCTTGGAGGCGGAGCCCCTGCTGGCCGCACATCCGGCCGCCGAGGCGTTGCGCCGGTGGATGGATCGATACGCCCGGTTCGTCGGCACCAAACGCGCGATGTACGACGCCCTGCGGATCGCGGTAAGCTCAGGAGGCCGAGCACCAGAGACTCGCGTGCGAATCCGGGCTACGGTGGCCAAGTTCATGGCGGCCGGCGCGTCGGATGGCACCCTGCGCGGCGATGTCGACCCAGATGACATCGCGGTGAACCTGGCCGGGATCGTCCTGGCGACGAACTCGACGGACCCGCCCCAGATGGGCCGCTTGCTGGACCTGTTGATGGATGCCCTGCAGTTCGGGCGACGTGACGCGCGATCCTGAAGCGTGCTCACCATCTTCCTGACACCCAAGCCGTCCACTTGGGCGCCGCTGGGGCTTGTTGACTCGGGCCTGCGGGGGCTGGCGCTCTGCCACGAACGCCACGCCTGACTGGTTCCCACCAGCGGATCGGCTTCGTTTTCAGAAGCATCACCCTGTTCCACAAGTCTCCGTTCGTGCGACGTTTGTCTATCGAGGGAAGCAGAGCTGCAAAGGACCGTATTTTGACGCTGGCGCCGAGTGTCTGATGCGATTGGGCAGCACGAATGTTCAAAACTCCGTTGCACACGGACGGGAACTCCTGAGCAAGGCCGCCGTCACCTGTGGCGATGGTGCTGTCCCGTCGAGGTGCGCGTCGCTTCTTTCCCCCTTTCTTCAGGCGTGATTTCCGATGTGACGCCACGTTTTTACAGTGACGGTGCCTTGAGCATCTGCTCGCTCAGTTCCCAGAGACGTCGGGCGGATTGCGGGTCGATGGATTGCGACCTGACCTCGGATGGGATGCTCTCGGCCGTCAGGGGTCTGGGTTCGTCGTCGATGCGCGAAACGTCATTGTCCTTCAGGTACACGCCGCCGATTTGCGCCAGCAGGGGGCTGGCGGCCGCGAACACGATGGTGCTGGCCCCCTGGGGCAGCGTCTTCTTGCCTCGCGCGGGATCGATGATCGGCTGGCCAGACCCGTCGATGAGCCCCATGGCCCGCAACGCGTCCTTGCCCGCCGCGCTGTTGAGGGCCGTGCCGACCACGACGCCGGGATGGACAGCGTAGCCGCGGATGCCCTCGCTGGCGCGACGGCGGTCGAGTTCGACGGCAAACAACACGTTGGCGAGCTTGGACTGGGCGTAGGCCGCGCGGGGCTGGTAGCCAGTGGTAAAATGCGGGTCCTCCCACCGGATCTCCGCGAAGCGCTGGGCACCGGAGGAGACGTTGACGACCCGGGCACCATGAGCGGCGCGCAAGGCGGGCAGCAGGGCTAGGCTGAGCTGGAAATGGCCCAGGTGGTTGGTGGCGAACTGCGCCTCGTAGCCGCGGGCGTCCACCACCCGCTCGGCAGGAGCCGGCAGACCCGCGTTGTTGATGAGCACATGCAGCGGGCGACCCAAACCGAGCCAGCGGGCCGCAAAGGCATCAATGGACGCCGGGTCGATGAGGTCCAGTTGACTGACTTCCACGTGCCCGATGCCAGCGAGCGCGGCGGCAGCACGCTCCGGGTGGCGCGCTCCGACGGTGACGGAGGCACCGGCCTTGCTGAGCGCGCGGGTGGTCTCCAAGCCGAGCCCGGCGTGTCCGCCGGTGATGATGACGTTTTTGCCGGACAGATCGATGCCTGCCAGGACCTCGTCGGCGGTGGATGCGGCGGTGAAGCCAGTGCCAATCGGATGTTGCTGAGGGTTCATGGGTTCAAGCATCTTGCGGGAGGTTGGTGCGAAGTCAGCCGGAGTTAAGCGGCTTGGAAGCGTTCCTGGATGGCTTGCAGGTGCGGATGGAGAAAGGTGTCACGATCCGCGCCGTGGTTGAGCGCTTGCGTGCCGCCCGCGGCGAGGCAATAAACGTCGGTCACGCCGATAAAGCCGAACATCTTTTGCAGATAAGGTTCGACGAAGTTGTACGACTCCAGCGCGGTGCCTGGCCCGTAGACGGCCCCCGAGGCGATGAGGAAGGTTGCCTTTTTACCTTGAAGCAGCCCCTTGGGGCGTCCGCCCTCAATGGCAAAGGTGCGGCCCATCCGCACGACTTGGTCAATCCAGAGCCGGAAGCCCGAAGCGACGGTGAAGTTGTGCATCGGTACGCCGCAGACGTACTCGTCGGCGGTCTCCAGTTCGCCGATCAACTCCTCCGACAACGCGAGCGCGCTTTGTTGCGCGGGGGTGCGCGCTGGCGGGGGGGTAAAGGAAGCGCCGATCCACTCGGCGTTGATGACCGGCAGGGCGCAGGTGGTGAGATCCCGGGTGATCACCCGGCCGTCCGGGTGAATTTTCTGCCATCGGGCGACAAAATCCTTGGAAAGGTGGCGGGAAATGGATGCATCCCCGAGCGGGCTGGCATCAACGTGGAGCAAGGTGGGCATGGGAATGATTGAGGTGATTTCGACGACAAAAGAACCTTAAACGATAGATGTCGTCAAACCTTAAAACAACAAATGTCGCCCGTGCGGGTTTGGCTGAGGAGGATGAACGGGTTATGTTCGTCCTCATGCCGCTGGCAGAGAACAAGCCGCTGGACCCACGGGTGCGCCGCACGCGCCAGATGCTCCATACGGCCCTTGAGCAACTGCTCGTCAGCCGTCGTTTTGACGAACTTACCGTCCAGGACATCACCGAAGCGGCCACGCTCAACCGGGCGACCTTCTACGATCACTACCCGGACAAATTCGCCTTGTTGGAGTGCGTGGTGGGAGACCGCTTCCACCAGCTCCTCACGCAACGCGGCGTGAGCTTCGATGGCTCTTGCAGTGGGGCCATCCAATCGATCATCCTCGGCGTGTGTGACTTCCTGATTGGCCAGTCCGCCTCGCCATGCGGCGGAAACCAACGGCTGGAACCCCACCTGGAATTAGCGATTGTGGCGGTGGTGCGTGCGATGCTGCTGGAGGGCTTCCGCAAGCATTTCGACAGCCGAGAAGCGACGCCTGAACTCCGGGCTGCCACCGCGGCTTGGGCGATCTACGGCGCGGTGAAGGAATGGACGCAAACTCCGGAGCGCGGGGTTCCGGCTCAAGGGGCAGTCCATGTCTGGCGGCTGGTTGCGCCGTTGTTCGGTTCACCTGTCCACTAGCTGCCGATAAACGTGGAGGGTACTCAGACTTGGTGCCGGCTGACCCGCTACGGTCGGCAACGGGATCAGCGCAGGACGCACGAGCGCGCAAGTGAGCGTCGAAAATCGTCCGACATTTGACCCGAAGTGATTCCCCCTGACAAGAAAAGGGCATCAGCGGCGTAGAAATGTGCCAAAAACTCGTCTCACCAATCAACGTGCCATTTCGTAGTAATGAATTGAGTTCGTGACACCGCTCGCATGTGCCTCTGACGGCAACTTGGGGAATGACAAGGGCAAACGCCCCCTCGTCCGTCACCGCTTCGAGCCGCCCTCGCCGGCCAAGCCCGCGCGGCGGCTTCCCCGCTTTTTCCTGATCTGTTTCGGTCGCCCTCTCGGCAGGATGCCGTGAAGCAGGGTGTCCGCCAGCTTATCGGGCAGCACGTCCCAGTTTGCGTCGAGGTGCTCGTCGCCCAGCAGCTTGAGGGTGACGAGCCCCAAGAAGCACGCGGTCATCAGGCGCAGGGTGAACTCAGGTTCCGCTCCCGCCATTTTGTTCAGTTTGGCAAGCTTCCGGAAGTAGGGTAAAGGGAGGTCGACGGCAGGTTGGATCACCAACCTCAAAAACGTTTGGCGTAGCCCGACGTTGACCAGCATTTCCGAGAAGACCGGCCTTAGCACCAGCAACTTTTCCGGGGTGAAATCCTTCCAACGTTCCCGGAGCATTTCGGTCACGACCTGCGCGGCGTCGGCCCGCTCAGGAGCTGGCAACGGCCTTTTTGCCAAACCATCCACCCGGTCCAAGGAGTCGAGGACGGCGAGCAGCAACGCCTCCTTGTTCTCGAAGTAGTTGTAAACCGTCCCGTCGGCGATGCCGGCCGCCTTGGCCACGGCACGGACGGTGGCCCGATCGTAGCCACGTTCGGCGAAGACCCGGGTGGCGGCCTCCAAGATGTGTTGGCGGCGCACTCGGTTTGCCTTCTCGCGGATGGAGAGGTTCACGGGTGAAGTTTGGGCCACGAAGGTGAATGACCATTCACCTAAGGTTTGTCAAGGCGGTTCGCCCGGTGAAGAGCCGGCCTGTGACGGCTGCCCGGCCGAGCACGCGGCTGGCGGTTCCGGTTGCTGGGCTGGACGGGTCGGCGCCTAATCTCCTGCCCGCCGGCCGGCCACCCACACCGGGAGGTGCGTGAGCCCGCGCAGGATGTGGTGGGGCCGCCAGCGGAGCCGCTCGGCGGGGACGGCAAGGCGCAGGTGAGGCAGGCGGCGCAGCAGGTCGGCGAACGCCACCCGAGCCTCCAGGCGCGCCAGGGCGGCGCCCACGCAGTGGTGGCCGCCTTCGCCGAAGGTGAGGTGCCGGTTGGGCGCGCGCCCGAGGTCGAGCCGGTCGGGTTCCGCGAAGCGTGCCGGGTCGCGGTTGGCGGAGGCGATCACGCCGAAGACCTGGGCGCCCCGCGGCACGGGCGTGCCGGCGATCTCCAAACCTTCGCGGGCAAAGCGGGGCGTCGACATCTCCACCGGACCGGCGAAGCGGAGCAACTCTTCCACCGCGCTCCCGATCAGGGCGGAGTCGGCCGTCAGGCGCTCGCGTTCGCCGGGGTGCTGCAGGAGCGCCAGCAGGCCGTTGCCGATGAGGTTGGTGGTGGTCTCGTGGCCGGCCGAGACCAAGATCGCGACCAGCGCCATCAGCTCTTCGCCGTCGAGCTTGCCTGCTGCCTCGTCGCGCACGAGCGCGCTGACGAGGTCGTCGCCCCCTTCGGTCCGCTTGGTCGCGATCAGCCGGCGCAGGTAACGGAGGAAGCCGGTCATGTGGGGAAGCGCCAAGGCCAAACGTAGAGGCGTGGTGCCCGCCCGGATGAGGGTGCGGGACCAGTGCGCAAACCGGGTCCGGTCGCGCGCGGGTACGCCCAGGAGCTCAGAGATGACGGTCACCGGCAGGGGCAAGGCGTACTCTTTTACCAAGTCGAAACGGGTGCGCCGGCTCAAGGCGTCGAGCAGCTGCGTGCTCACGGCCTCCGTTTGCTCGCGCAACGCTTCCACCCGCCGCGGCGTGAAAGCGGCCTGCACCAGCCGCTTGAGGCGCGCGTGGTCGGGATCGTCCAATGCGAGCAGGTTGCGCGTCAGCGGCCGCAGCATCCGGGGTGGTCGACGGGTTCGCGTGAGGGTCGCGGGGGTGCGCGCGTTGGCTGGGTCCTTGGCGAGCCGCGCGTCTTTGAGCAGGGCCGCGACGTCGGCATGGCGCGTGGCGAGGACGGCCTCTTCGCCGGACGGCAGGCGGACGCGACAAAGCGGCCGCTCGGCGCGCAGGCGGGCGTAGGCGGGCCACGGATCGGCGTGGAAGGCGGCGGTGCCGACCGGCAGCGGCTCGAACGGGATCATGGCTTGCGGGTGCCGGCGGCGATCAGGCCGTGGCGCCATGAACAGACATTCACCAAAATGGCCAAGCATTCAAGTGCGGCGGTGCCGGCGGCCGCGCCCACCAGCGCACCCCGACATTTCCGACCCGGGCTTCTAACGGCGGGGCGGCATCTCACCCGCGGGCGGAGCGGTCGCCGGAGGTGAACCGGTGAAGAACTCGCGGAGGCCGACCTGCATGCCCGGCAGGCTCGCCCACGCCAACACGTCGTCGCCTCCGCAAACCTGGATCTCCGCGTACCCAGGCTCCTGCGGATGCCGGTAGATTTCTACCTCACCGGGTCGAACGATCCAGTATTCCGGGACGTTGCGGTCCGCGTGAATCGCACCTTTTGGTCGGTCGATCGCCAAGCTGCTCGCCGCGACTTCCACAACCAAAGCGGCGCTTGTCGGGAGCGTCTCTCGGTCATCTTCATTGCCGCCGGGGACCACCGCCCGATCCGGCGCTGGTTCGGAATCACCCAGCGCCAAAGGATCCTCTTTGGTCACCAACCAGCCGTGCGGCAAGGCGAGCTCAATCTGCTGCCTTCGCTTACGAACAAAAGAGGCGTGCTGGGGAGATTTGGGCATCTTCGCGACGATCACGCCCCTAAGCAGCTCAACCTGCGGGTCCAGGAGATTGGCGTCGGCCAGCGCGTGGTACTGTTGGCGGGTGATCGGCCGCGCCGCTCGGCGGACGGCGGCACCATCTCGGATTGAAGGCAAGGACGGTACGGCCCGCCGCGTTTGAAGGCGGCCATGCCACGGTGACTCACACGAACCGGCTGGGCCGACCCGTCCTATGGACGGGCTGGACGGCGCCGAGCCTTGTCAACATCCCCGAAACGGCCTGACAAGTCGCACGTCACGGGTCTGAGGTAACGCTGGTGCAGGTCTGCACGATGCGCCAACCTTCGGGGAAATGGTGCCAAGCGTTCGCGGTGTTACCGCGGACGCGCGCCTGCGGAAAAACGACCGTCCACCATTCCACCGTGCCGGCGTTCTCCATCGAAACCGGGTGGACCTCCAAACTTTCCAGAATGGGGTGCCCCATGGCTTCGCGGGTCGGGTATTGCCGTGTGAGCCGGCCGCGGACGTCGTCCCAACCGATGGTGACCGCGCCCTCCACCACGTAGACAAGATTAGCTGAACGCCAGTACGTCCCGAGGAAAGCGTCGATGTTCCGGGCGTCCCACGCCGCGTATTGGGACGCGACCAAGCTGCGGATCTCCGACTCGCCCGGGATTGCCGCCGCCGCCGCCGCCACGTGCGGGCCGGGCGGCGTTCCCGGTGCCACGACCTCCGCCAGCCATAAGCTGAAGGCGACCAACAGCGGATAGGCAGCCATCGGGCACCATTTCTACCCCGAAACGCGGCGGCAAGCCAAAGCTCTTCTTCCAAAACGCATGGAAAATGGAGGTATGCGGACCTGCCTCTGGCCGTTTTAGTTGCACATCTCGGCAATTGCCGCATTCAACTGCCGACGTTCACCACGACCTTGCCGAATTGCTGATTAGACTCGAGAAACCGGTGCGCCTCCACGATCTCGTCCAGTGCAAAGGTTTTTGCGATGATCGGTTGCAGCCTGCCGGACGCCAGTCCGTCGAGGATGAACCGTTTGGCTTCGGCCAGTTGCGTGGCGTCGAGCGTAACCTCTGACAAGATGTAACCGCGGACGGCTAAGCTTTTGCCGATCGCTTCAAGCAAGGGAAACGGCGTCGGCTCGGGGCTGAGCGCGCCATACTCGATGATGATGCCGCCCGGCGCGGCCGCCGCAGCTAACTTCAGCACGTCCGGACCGCCGACCGGGTCAAAGGCGACGCGCGCGCCTTTGCCGTCAGTGATTTGCTGGACCTTGCCAACCAAGTCTTCTTCTCCGGTAGCGACGACGTGCGCGGCACCGGCGTCGAGCAGGTGCTGGCGTTTCTGGCTGCTTCGGGTGAGCGCCACCGGGATCGCGCCGAGGTGGTTGGCAATTTGGATTGCCGCCAAACCGACGCTGCTGGACGCGGCTGGAATCAACACCATCTCGCCCGCTTGCAGGTCCGCCACCCGCACGAGCGCACCGTAGGCGGTGGTGTACTGCATCCAGATAGCGGCGGCCTCTTGCCAGGAGAGCTTTTCCGGGTGTTTGACGACGCAGAACGCGGGAACCAGGGCGGTGTCGCCGTAAACCCCGTAGTCGTTCATGGAAAACCCCGGGATCGTGCTGACCGCGTCGCCCACTTGGAGACCGGTGACGCCGTCGCCCACGGCTTCAACCGTGCCGGCCGCTTCATACCCGAGCCGGGCTGGCAGACGGGGTTGCTCCAAGTATTGCCCGGCTCGGAACATCGCCTCGGCGCGGTTGAGGCCAAGGGCCTTCACCGCGATGCGAACCTCGCCGGCCTGAGGTGCGGCGACCTCGCGGGACTCGATCTGCAAGACCTCAGGGCCGCCGGTTCGATGAAATCGGACGATCTGTGACATGCATGGTTACATAATTAAGATCGGGCCGAAGGCGAGCGGGAACTTTGCGCCCCGGCGCGACGCGGCAGCGTGACCTGGTTGTCGCGGGCTCACGGGAGCATTGGGCGTCCTGCCCGCTCACCGGCTGCCGATCTTCCCGGAGTTGCGCGGCACCTTGCCGACGACCCGGCGGTCCCGCACTTACGGGACTTGCCCGGTTCCGGGACGGGCGGGACGCCCGCGCTCCCCTTGGTTCCCCGGCGGCGGGTAAGGCAAAACAACTCTTGCCCTGCCTGTCCCCGGGTGGCGCTTGGCTCATTACCGGCGGGGCGCCCGCGTTCCCCTCCGAACCGGCAGCCGCGCGCAGCCCGCTTCTCACCGCCCCTGCCAACGGGTGGCTTCGAAACACGAGTAGATGTGGCCGAGCCAACCGAGGAAGAAAAACCAGAGCACCCCGGTGAGGACGAAATGGAGAAGGGCGGTGAGCAGGCGCCCTTGCAACAGCTGGCCGAGGCCCGGGATAAAAAAGCTGACCAGCGCAGGGATGACGTTGTTCGGGGATGAGGAGGCCATGGTTAGTTGACGTGTCGCGACTGCGGTTCGTTCGGAGCCCGGCCGTCGGCCTTGGCTCATCCCGTGCGTGCAGGTAAACCCCGGTCGGTTGACGAGCCAAGCAAACAACCTACAGGCCAAATAAAATAGGTAGGCGGAGAGGAGCCACTGCAAATAGGGAACTCCCGTCACCTTGACGCACGCGGCGCCGTTTGTCACGACGGACGGCCAGTCATGAAAGCATTACCCAACTTCCTCGGTTTGGTGGCAGTCTTGACCTACTGCAATTTGTCGGCCAACGCCTCGGCCGAACCGTTTTCGTTTTCCACCGGCAATCCTGACGGACGCATGGCGTCGTTGTCGCGAACCGCCAATGGGTCAGTGATCCAGACCGAAACCGCCGACGATTTCGTCCTCGGGAAAGCGACCTCGCTCGATCACGCCACCTTCACCGGGTTGATCCCCACGGGGGCGAGTCTTTCCTCCATCAGTCGCGTCGAAATCGAGTTCTACCACGTCTTTCCCGGCGACTCCGTCAACCCGCCTTCGGGGAATGTGCCGTCGCGGGTGAATTCGCCCGGTGATGTCGAGATCGGCGCGGCCACGCGGGACAGCCTCGACGGCAGCCTCAGCTTCAGTGCCTCCGTGGTGAGCCCCACATTCTCGGCCCTTAACAGCGTGGTGAACGGCATCAATAAGTTTCCAGGACAAAATACCGGTGGCGAAGGTCCGGTAAGCGAGCAGGAAGTTCAAATCGGCGTCGATTTTGAAAAACCTGTGCTTCTGCCGGGCGACCATTATTTCTTTCGGCCGGAAGCAGAACTCACCGATGGGAACTTCCTCCTGCTCTCGGCACCGCGGCCGATCACCGCACCGGGCACGCCGTTTATGCCTGACCTGCAGGCCTGGATCCGCAACGACAACCTCGCGCCAGACTGGCTGCGGATCGGAACCGACATTGTGGGTGGCGACGTGACCTTCAACGAAACTTTCTCCCTTTCTGGGGCCGTGGTGCCGGAAGCGGGTCCGTGGGTGCTCGTCTCCTGCGCCGCGCTGGCGGCGGGGGCGGTCGTGTGCCGCGGTCGGATGGCCAAAGGACTGCAGCGCGCCTGAGCCTGAACCGGCGCTTTTGCCAGAGGTATCCTGGGGTGGTGGCAAAGCAGGCGTCCGGCCTGCCGAGTTGGGCTGCGCACCCCGGCGACAAGCGCGCTCACCTCCGACTTGGTCATCGGCGGCTCAGACCGACCGTTGGTTCAACCCGCGCGAAAAGACGCGGGCAGGACCCCATTTACCTCCTAAACCCGGACCACCCTTCGCGCCGTTAGCGCAACCGCCAAACAGCCCAGGGCGACCAGACCCAATCCGACCCGCAAAGAGAACGCCTGCGCGGCGAACCCGATGAGCGGTGGCCCGATGAGAAACCCGGCGTAACCCAACGTCGCCACCGCCGCCACGCCAGACCCGGCGCCCTGTCCCGGCAAGCTGCCGGCGGCGGAAAAGAGCACGGGCACGGCGTTCGAAAGGCCAAGGCCGCACAACCCGAAGGCGACGACGGCGAGCGTGGGACGGGAAGAGACGCACGCGAGAAAGAGTCCGCCGGCCGCGAGCGCCGCGCACGTCGTGACCAGCAGCGGGGCGCCTACGCGCCGGCGCAAGCCGTCGCCCGCAAATCTGCCGGCGGCCATCGCCACAGAGAACGCCGAATAGCCAAGTCCCGCGACCGCCGGATCGGCGGCCAGCGTCTGGCGAAGGTACAGAGCCGTCCAATCCAGCATGGAACCTTCGCCCATCATGACGAGAAAACAGAGCGCGCCCAAGGCGAGCGCGACGCCGGAGGGCAACGCCCAAGGGGTGTCGCCGGCCATCCCGCGGTCAACGTCGGCCGGAAGCAGGCGCGTCAGGCTCCACGCGCTGATCGCGACGAACACCGCGGCAACGGTGGCGGCGACGCCGGCGGGCGGCAACGCCCGCAGCAGCGTGGCCGAACCGAGGGCGCCGGTAAAGCCACCCAAGCTGTACATGGCGTGGTACGAAGACATGACGGGCCGGCCCAGGGCTTTCTCAACGGCGATGCCGTGCGCGTTCATCGAAACGTCCATGAGCCCGTTGGCGGCGCCGAGGACGAGTAGGCCGACGAAAAGCAGGACCGGGCTAGCTGCGAGGACGGGTGCGACCAAGGTTGTACAAACCGCCCATGTGCTGATTCGGACGACCGGTGCGCTGCCGTGGCGTCCACACCAGGCGCCGGAGAGCTGCATGGCAACGATCGCGCCAACCGCCAGGGCCAACAGGCAAAGCCCCAACGGACCGGGTGCAAGGCCGAGCCGTGCCTGCACGACGGGGATCATGGGCGCCCAGGCGCCCATGACCGCGCCGTTGGTAAAAAAGACGGCGGCCACCGCGCGGCGGGCAGCGGGAGCGGACGCAGAACGATCAACAGGCAGATGCATGTGGCCTTCCTACGGGGGTGTGCGAGGGATCCCACGCGCGGCACTCCAGGTCAACGGGTGAACGCAAACCCCGGCAGGATAAAACCTTTTTACCGTTGCTGCGGCCTGCCGGCCACGTCCATGTTGCCATCGCCAAGCGATGCCGCCCTCGTCCAAGATCCGCTCCCGTTCCTGCCTGGCGTGCCGAGCGGCGTTCGTCTCTGTCTGGGTGTGGCTGGCGGGCGGTTGTCACCCGGCCGGACCTCGGGTGGACAACCCGTTTTCGGGGTTGCGGGTGGACATCACCAAAGGCGACGCACCGACCTACTCGTTATTGGTCCACAACAACACGGCGGACCGGCTGCAGGTAGGCGTCACGACGGCGTCGAGGGGCGGCCCGGCCGGCGCGGGGCACGAAGAGCGTTTCGTGCTGGAACCGCACGGCGACGCGGCGTTCCCGCTCGCGGTGGGCACGGCGCAGGTGAGGATTACCCAAGCGAAACCGTTCGGCTTGTGAACGGAGAGGTTCGTGCTTGCATCCAGGCCAAGTGCCCGCTACGAACACGGGCGTATGCTCTGGACCGTCGTCGTGATTCTCATTGTGCTTTGGGCGTTGGGCCTCCTGACGCATGTCGCCGGCGGGTTAATTCACCTGCTGTTGGTGATCGCGGTGATCGTCGCCGTGGTAAGGTTGGTGCAAGGCAGGAGCTTGTAGCGCACCCGGTTGCAGCCGTGTTGGTTTCGGAGGGCAACGCGTAGGCGGCGTTGGCTGCGTCTGCGGCAACGCCAGCGGGTGGCGGGGCGGCTCCTTTCGGGTCGGATCTTTTCCCAGGATGCCCATGGCGCCAAACGACCGCCTCACCAGCTTGCTGCAAGGATTAGAGTTCGCCTCGTTCGAGGAGCTCAACACCACGGTGACCGTCACGTTCATGTGCGGTCACGTCCTGCGCGTGAAGGGCGAGACGCAGAACTCGCGCCCGGTTGCGGCGGGTGCAAAGCTTCGCGAGGTTCGGGAAGACGAGGCCGGCATGGAAATCGTGTTCGACCAGGAGGAGCCGGTGGCGGTGCGGTTGGCGAACGCCGGCCACAGCACGTCGGTCCGCGACGGAACCGGGCAGGTAGTCTACGTGGATTGATCTGCCTGAGGGAAGAGGCGGCAGGCCCGCGAAAGAGGCTGCGGAGCATCCGGTGACGGCGATGGGTGGCTTGCCTACGGCAGGGCTAAGCCCCAGGCGGACCGCCAACCCCCACCGTTGGCAATGCCGGCATTAGACTGGTCGGGGATGGTGGGTGGTTCGGACGCGGCGGCGATACCGGTACGCTGCGACCGCCAGCGCCACCGCTACCCCGAGTTTCAAAAAGTTGCGTGCCCGCGTGCGCCAGTTCGGTGAGGAGTAGGATGAAGTCGGGTCAGGCAACTGCTTCAAGGTGTCGGCCCGGAGGAGGCGCTCTGTCCGTGGGTCCAGCTTGGCGTCCGGGCGCAGCAGCGGCAACGCCGGGTCGCCGACGCGTAGCCCGAAACCAAGGAGTCGTGAGGTCGGGCTATCCGCGAACAGCCGTCGTTTGTTGAAGACGCGTTCCACGAACGTGGTGCAATCCTCCCCGAAAAATGGACGGCCTTGGATGCGATTGAGGAAGTCGATGGCTTCCCGCATCGCCGCTTCATCGACGTTGCGAAAGGCCTCTGCTCGAACCGTGACATCCCAGCCGCGGTGGTCGCGCGCGCGAAACGCGTCGATCGGCGTCCAGTTTAGACCATCGACGAAATCCTCGCGTGGGTTCCCGAAGAGCTGTTCGACGACGAACTCACGCCCGTCCTCCAGGCGCACGTGGACGCCGGCGTGGATCGCCAAAGGAGGCGCGTGCAGGGTGCGACCGAGCCCGGCGACCCGGCGGTCAATCGATTCGATCGGCCGGATGATCCAAACGCCCAAGATGCTCAGGGTGTCGCTCTGGAAGGCGATCCCGACGATCTCGCGAACGGTCCCCGGACGGTTCTGCGGGTTCGTCTTGGTTGCCGGCGCGCGTGTTTGCACCTCGGCCCATCAGCTCAAACCGGTCTGGAGGCAAGGGCCAGACTGCGAGGCGGTGACCGGTTGCCGGTTTTCGATTGGCGATCGGTAGTTCCCGGCCTTGCACCGACAAAAGGATTTCTCCGACCAACCGCATTTGGTGAACGGCGGCGGTCGCGTTAGCGTGGCGACCCATGACCGTGACCCTGGAAGAGGCACAACGCGCTTTCGCTGGGAAAGCCAAGCCGCTGGGGGCTTTGGGCCGCCTAGAGGAGGTGGGTGCGCGCCTAGCCGTCATTCAGGGGACGTTGCGACCGAGCGTGCGCCGCCGGCGCCTGCTGCTGTTTGCCGGGGACCACGGCGTGGTGGCCGAAGGCGTGTCGGCGTACCCGCAGGAGGTGACGGCGCGCATGCTGGCGCCGTTGCTGCAGGGCGGTGCCGCCGCCGCGGTGCTCGCCCAAGCGGTCGGCGCGGGGCTGGAAGTGATCGATGTCGGCGTGGCGGCCGAAGTGGCGGAAACACTTCCGGGATTGGTTCGGGCCAAAGTGCGCCCGGGCACGCGCAACTTCTGTCAGGGACCGGCGATGACGACAGCGGAGTGCGCGGAGGAGCAACGTTGCGGCGCGGCCGCGGTCGGCCGGGCGCTGGCTGCTGGGGTGGAGCTACTCGCGGTGGGCGAGATCGGCATCGGCAACACCACCTCTGCGGCGGCGTTGTTGGCTGGCCTAGGCTTTGGTACGCCGGAGGTCCTGGTAGGGCTGGGCAGTGGCGTCGACGCCCTAGGTCTTTCCCGCAAAGTGGACGCGGTGAACCGCGCGCTGGCACTCCACCGGCCGGCGGCTCGGCAACCTGACGATTGGCTTTGCCGGGTGGGCGGCTTGGAACTTGCGGCGATGGCGGGCGCCTTGGCGGAGTGCCACGCGCGGCGTGTGGCCGTGATCGTTGATGGGTTCGTCGTGACCGCGGCAGCCGCCGCCGTCTTGGCCAACGATTCCGGCGCGGCGCGCTCGATGTTCTTCGCGCATCGTTCGGCCGAGCAGGCCCATCGACGGATCTTGGAGGTGCTCGGGGTCGAGCCGCTGCTACATCTCGAGATGCGTTTGGGCGAAGGCACGGGTGCGCTCCTGGCCATCCCACTCTTGGACGCTGCCGCGCGCCTCCTTGGCGAGATGGCCACCCTCGCCAGCCTCAACGTCCTGCACCCGGCCGCGGAATGAGCCGCCACCTGAACCGGTTCTTCCTGGCCGTGCAATTTTTGACGCGTTTACCGGTTCCAGCCAGCGTGCGGTACGACGAACGGGAGTTCGCGGCGTGCACACCCTATGTTCCCGTCGTGGGCACCCTGGTGGGCCTTCTGCAAGGCCTCGTCTTATGTCTGCTTCGCGGGATTTGGCCGGCGCCGTTGGCCGCCGGCTTAACCCTGCTGGTCGGGGCGCTCATCACCGGTGCTTTTCATGAGGATGCCCTGGCGGACGCCGCCGACGGCTTGGGCGGCGGTCACTCGCGCGCCGAAAAACTGGCCATCATGCGCGACAGCCGCATCGGCAGTTACGGCGCCCTCGCGCTTTGGTTCCTGCTCACGCTGAGGTGGGCTGCCCTGAGCCAACTCGCGGCTCACGGGCCGGCGCTTGCCGCGGGCGCCTTGGTGACGGCCTCGACCCTCGGCCGCTGGAGTTCGTTGCCCCTGCTGCGCACGTTGCCCTATGCCCGCGAGGAGGGCGGGTTGGGCAAGCCGCTGGCCGGTGCCCCATCTCGCGGTGCCGTGCTTGCGGGCACGATCTACACTCTCCTGGTGGCAGGCTCCGTCGGCCGTGAGCGTGGTGTCGCGGCGTTCGTGGGCGCACTGCTGGTCGTCGGCTCTGCCCCGCGCTACTTGCGCGCGGGCCGTGGGGGTTCCACCCGTGGCGCCCTCGGGGCCGTGAACGTGCTTTTCGAGCTGTGGGGGTACCGGAGCTTCACCGCGCG
>CAXUNV010000042.1:0-7237 GCA_964252355.1 uncultured Chthoniobacterales bacterium
GTTGCGGGCGGGTCTCGTGCCTCGCCTTGCCCTACCACCGATCACTCGTGGCGCCGCGGTCACAGGGCCAATCGATCACGCGCGATCCTGGCAACCCTGCGCAATTCAGTACCGCGTGACCGCGCAGGCCAGCACCAAGGCGCCGTACACAATCCCGGCCAACATGGCCACGCGCCACCGGCCAGGGCTGCGCACCAACCAACTGATGGCATCGCGCAAAAGGTAGGGTTTTCCCACCCAAAACATGCCGGCCACGATCCAGGCGTAAGCCAGTACCACGAGCAACAACCGGGTGACCTCCGGCCGAAGGAACGCCGCCGAGAGGACGGGCTCGGCGGCCAGTAACGCCAAGATGCCCAAGGCGCGCACCGCCAAGAACTCCTCCACAAAAATCGCCGTCAACACCGCCAGCACCGGCACGGCGATCTCGACCACGCGACGGAACCCGGAGAACTCGCCGAGGTCGAGGTTTGCCGCCAGCCAAAAACTCCAAACGGCGGCGAGGGCGATCAGGATCCGGCCCAGGGTTCGCGACCGGGGCAGGGCCGTGAGCCACGCCCGGGTCGGGCCGGGTCGCAGGAGGGCATACAAGTGGCCGGCGAGCAGCAGGGAGCCGACGACAAGTCCGACGCTTTGCAGGCTGAAGTGATAAACGCGGGGCGGGTAATCCATGAAGGATCAGATTTTTGCCTCGACGTCACCGTACAAGGTGTAGCCCGTCGTGCGTTCGATGCGCAGCTCCAGAAGCTCCCCCACCAGGCGGTCGTCGCCGGTGAAGACGGCGATTTTGTTGCCACGCGTGCGCCCGCTCAGGCGCTGAGGGTTGGTTTTGCTGCGCCCTTCGCAAAGGATTTGGACGGTTTGACCGACGAACGGCTCGGCACGCCGTTTGGCCCACGCGTTGACCACGCCGAGCAGGTCGGCGTTGCGCGCCTCTTTCAGCACGTCGGGCACTTGGGCATCCAGGCGGGCCGCCGGCGTGTCTTTGCGGGGCGAGTACTTGAACACAAACGCGTTGTCGAACCCGACACGGTCCACCAACGCGCGCGTCTGCGCGTATTCCTCATCGGTCTCACCCGGGAACCCGACGATCACGTCCGTGGTGATGGCCATGCGGGGCGTGACCTCCCGGAGGGCGTCGACCAGCGCCAGGAATTTTTCCGCGGTGTAGGTGCGGTGCATGGCCCGCAACACCCGGTCCGAGCCGGACTGGAGCGGCAGGTGGATGTGCTCCACCAGTTTGGGCAGACGCCCGAACGCTTCGACGAGATCTTTGCGAAACCCGATCGGGTGCGGCGACGTGAACCGCAACCGCTGCAGGCCGTCCACTTCGTGGACCGCTTCAAGCAGCTGCACAAAGGGACTTCTGCCGTCGACCTTCGGAAACTCGTGGCGCCCGTAAAGGTTGACGATCTGGCCGAGCAACGTCACCTCGCGGACCCCGCCGTCGACGAGCGCGCGCACCTCGTGAACGATTTCGGCGATGGGCCGGCTCCGTTCCGCCCCGCGCGTGTGGGGCACGATGCAGAAGGTGCAATGCATGTTGCAGCCCTGCATGATGGAGACGAACGCGCTGACTTCGCGCCGGACGCCGAGGTGTTCCCGGATGGCGTTCTGGGAGCCTTTTTCTTCGTCCACATCGACGACCGTGAACCGCGGGTCGTCGAAGCGGGCGTGCTGTTTGCTTTCCAACGCTGCCTCGACGTGGTCGGCCACCCGATGAAATTTCTGGGTACCCACCACCAAGTCGAGGTGGGGCACCTCCTTCAGAAGCGACGCACCCCGGCTCTGGGCCATGCAGCCGAGAAAACCATAGACCACCGGGCGCTGCCGCGAGAGATGGCCGAGCATGCCCATCTTGCCGAGCGCCTTTTGCTCCGCCAGATCGCGCACGCTGCAGGTGTTAAGCAGGATGACGTCAGCCTCCGCCTCGTCCGCCGTAAGGGCGTGCCCGCGGTCCACGAGCATCTTCGCGACCTGTTCGGAGTCGCGCTCGTTCATCTGGCAGCCGTACGTTTTGATGTAAACTTTGGCCATCGGGCGGGAAGAGGGAGACAGTAGACAGGAGAGTCCCGTCCGTAAAGGGGGCGCAGCGCGGTGCCCAGTGACCGGTTGCCGGCGGGACCTCGCGGGTGAGCCGGCGACCCGACGGAAGGAGCAGGAGTGGTCAGAGAGTGAAAAGGCCGTCTTCGCCTGCCGGGCCGGCTCAGACCGCCCGGCCACCGGCAACCGGTCACTGGCAACCGCTGGGCCCGCCTCACACCCGGGCCAGGGCTTGTTCGCGGCGGCGTTTGCGCTCGATGAACCCGCCAAAGACGATGCAGAGCTCGTAGAGCAGGTACATCGGGGTGCCCATCATGGCCATGGAGACGGCGTCGGGCGTCGGCGCCAAGAACGCTGCGGCAAAGAAGATGAGCGCAAAAGCGTAAGCGCGGGTCCGGCGGAGCAGCGCCACCGAAACGATGCCAAGCCGGATCAGGACGAGCACCACGACGGGCAACTCAAAGGCGATGCCAAACCCGATGCAGGCCTGCGTCACAAAGGAGAAGTACTCGCGGACGTTCCACGTCGGGGTCCAGTTCATCGCCTGCGCGTCGCGAAAGAAGAATCGCAAGGTCGGCGGCAGAACGAAAAAGTAGGCGAACACCACACCGCCGATAAAAAGCCCGAACCCGACGAGGACAGCCGGCAACATCGCCCGCTTCTCCTGCGGTGTCAGGGCCGGCAGGACGAACGTGCCGGCAAAGTAGATGAGGAACGGGAACGCCAGGACGATGCCGGCGTAAAACGCCAGCTGGAACGAGATCGTCATGGAATCGGCCACGCCGAGCGAGATCAAGGTTTTGACCAGGTTCGGATCGAGGGCCAACAGGGGCCTCTGCAGCACGTGCGCCAATTGCGTGCGGAACAGGAACGCGACCGACATCGCCACGGCGAGCGAGATCCCCATTTTGACCAGCACCCAGCGCAGGTCTTCAAGGTGATCGAGAAACGGCTTCACCGCTTCCGGATCGTTCCCTTCACGGAACTTAAAAAGGTTCGACAGTCTCATGCCAGCTGCCCACCGGCCGTCAAACGGGCGAAGACCGCCAAGGTGTTTGCATCTTGCACAATGTTTTCCGCCACCATCCGACGCAACTCGTCTGCAGAAAAATCTTGGATTTCCGCGATGAGTTCGGTCACGTCCGGGCTGGGCCCGTTCGTTGCCTTCACCACCGGGGTTGCCAAAAAGAGGTGGGCGCGCTCGTCGGTGAAGCCCGGCGAGGAAAAGAATCGTCCCAACGACGCCAAATTGCCGCCGTTCGCAAGTTCGTACCCGGTCTCCTCGGTCAACTCCCGTAGGGCGGTTGCGCGCATGGCCTTCTCGCCCACGTCCTCCCCGTCGACTTGGCCGGCCGGGAATTCCCAGAGAAGTTGCCGCGTGGGGATGCGGGCCTGACGCACCAGAACGTAGCGACCCTCGGGTGTACGCGGCGCGATCACCACGGCTGGTTTACGGTGCACGGTCGTCCAGTGGCGACCCTTACCTTCACCTGGCAGCCGCACCTCTTCCAAGCGCACCTCGAGGTGCGGGCTTCGGTAGACCGGATCAGAGGCGTTGACGTCCCAATCGTCGGGTTTGCGTGGGTCAGGCATGGATTTCTTTCTCCCAACGTTGCAGCTCGCGTTCCAAGTTTCCCGGTGACGGCGCGCCGACAGCTGTGCGGCTCTCCAAGGCACGTCCGACGTCGAAGATTTCGAAGACGTCGGCCCCGAACTTCTCACTGAACTGCCGGTACTCCTCCACCGACAAGTCAGGAAACGATCGTCCGGTGTCCAGGCAATGCGCCACGAGGCGGCCGATGACCTCGTGGGCTTCCCGGAAGGGCAGACCGCGCAGCACGAGGTAATCCGCCAAATCGGTCGCCAGCAGCCCCGGGTCCGCCACGGCCGCCGCTGCCCCGGCCGCATCCACGGCCAACTCGTCCACCATCCCCGTAAACACTTCCAACACGGCCCCGAGTTGGTCGACGGCGTCGAACACGGCGGTTTTATCCTCCTGCAGGTCCCGGTTGTAGGTCATCGGCAAACCTTTCAACGTGGTCAGAAGCGCGACCAAGTCGCCAATGAGCCGGCCGGCTTTGCCACGAGTCAGTTCGCAGACGTCCGGATTCTTCTTCTGCGGCATTAAGCTGGAGCCCGTGCTGTAAGCGTCGCTCACCCGGACCAAGTGAAATTCGCTGGAGGCAAACAGGATCAGGTCTTCGCTCAGGCGCGAGAGGTGGACGCCGGCTAACGCGAACGCAAACACCGTCTCGACGGCAAAATCGCGGTCGCTGACCGCATCCATGCTGTTGTGGGTGACGTCCGGAAACCCAAGCAGCGTGGCCACGTAAGCGCGGTCGAGCCCGATGGTGGAGCCGGCGATCGCCCCGGAACCGAGCGGCAAGACGTTCACGCGCCGCCGGGCGTCCCGGAGCCGGTCGATGTCCCGGTCGAGCATCTCGACGTAGGCGAGCAGGTGGTGGCCGAACAAAACCGGTTGGGCCCGTTGCAGGTGGGTGTACCCGGGAATGGCGACGTCTTGGTGGCGGCGAGCGAACCGGACCAGCGCCGCTTGGAGACCCCTCGCGCGGGCGATGGTGGCGTCGATTTCCGCACGGAGGTAAAGGCGCAGATCCAGGGCCACTTGGTCGTTGCGGCTGCGCGCGGTGTGCAGCTTGGCCCCGACCGGTCCGATGCGGGCGGTCAACGCCGACTCGATGTTCATATGCACATCCTCAAGCTCTGGACGGAAGGTGAAGGCACCCTCGCCGATGTCGCGTTCGATCCCGCGCAAGCCCGCTTCGATCGCGCCGCGTTCTTCGGCAAGCAGGATGCCAGCCTTTTCCAAGGCTTTCGCGTGGGCGATCGACCCCTCGATGTCATGCCGGTAAAGCCGCCAATCGAAGGAGACCGATTCGGTGAACCGTTGGACGACCGCCGCCGTCTGTTGCTGAAACCGTCCTTTCCACATGGTGACGCGGCCCAGTATACAGGGACTCTGGCGCGACGCCGCATGCAAGATGAGGGAAGCCGGAAGCCGGAATGGCAGAAAGGGACGCGGCACGTTAGGCAAACGGCAAACGCTGCACGTCAAATCGCTCTACCTCGCCAGTTCCGAGGTGTCTTGGGTTCCTTTCCAGGCCTGCAACGACTCTTCCGAAAGGTGGCGGACTTGGTGCGAGATGCGCTGGACCCGCTCCTGGGTGGAGCGCAGCAGGCGGGAGGCGGCGTCCGGGTTATGCGGAGACGACGAGACGTTCATCATGATGACCGCCAAATCGTTGTTGATCCGGTCCTGCAACATCTGCGTGATATCGCGGATCGCCTGGTTGCGCACCGCCCGCTGGCGATGGCGCACCGCCCAAAAGATCAACCCATGCAACGCGCCGACGACCGTCGCCGTGATGGCCGCGGTCTTCCAGGGCTCGTGGAGCGCGGGACTCAGCAGGGTGGGGACGGCGTAGATGATGATCAACCCCAGACCGCTCAGCCAGAGTTCGATATGGCGGAGGAAGAGACTCATAAAAGGTCGATGCGCCCCAAAACCCGGTTTAGACGTGTGCTGACCCCTTTAAAAAGGTGTCGACCTGCCCTTCCTCGAATTCGCCAGGGGTCACCGTTGCGGACGTTTGCTGAACGCCACGGTGCCGTAGAATTCGCGACGGCCATGGAGAGAGCTAGACCTCGCCCAAACCGAACCCGGCGTGCACGATGTTCGCGCCTTCGTCCACCCGGGCTTCCTCGACGATCACAGAGATCTTGATTTCGGACGTCGAGATCATCTGGATGTTGATGCCGTTTTTCCCCAGCATCTCAAACATGCGCGCCGCCACGCCCGAATGCGACCGCATGCCGATGCCCACCACGCTGAGCTTGGCGATGCCGCCCTGCGCTTGGAAATCGCGCGCGCCGATCTCGGACACCACCGAGCCTAGGACGCGGGCGACCTTCGGGATCTCGTCGGCCGGCGTGGTGAACGAAATGTCCGTGGCGCCTGAGGCGGAGACGTTTTGGACGATCATGTCGACGTTGACGTGGTTGGCGGCGATCTCCGTGAAAATGCGCGAAGCCGTCCCGGGACGATCGGGCACGTCGCGCACGGTGACTTTGGCCTGCCGTCGATCGACGCTCACGCCGCGGATCACCACTTTTTCCATGCTGTCGGACTCTTCTCTCACCGTCGTTCCCTCCCGCTCGTCGAAGGAGCTGCGCACCTCAAAGACGACGCCGAACTTTTTGGCAAACTCCACCGAGCGCGACTGCATGACCTTGGCGCCGAGGCTGGCCATTTCGAGCATTTCGTCATAGGAAATCTCCGGGATTTTGCGCGCCGCCTTCACGATACGCGGGTCGCAGCTGTATACGCCGTCGACGTCGGTAAAGATCTGGCAGAGGTCGGCCCGGATGGCTGCGGCAAGGGCGATGGCCGTAAGGTCAGAGCCGCCCCGGCCCAGGGTCGTGATGTGGCCGCTGGGTGCCTGACCTTGGAAACCGGCCACCACCACGATGCTGCCGGCGTCGAGGAGTTCTTCGATCCGCTCAGGCGACAGGTCCGCGATTTTGGCTTTGGTGTGGACGCCGTCCGTCAAAATGCCGGCCTGGGCACCGGTCAACGACGCGGCGCGGCCACCCAGGCCGTTGATGGCCATCGCGGTCAGGGCGATCGTCGTCTGTTCGCCCGTGGCCAGCAACACGTCCATCTCGCGTTCCGTCGGATGGGGCGCCACCTCCGACGCCAACCGGATGAGGTTATCCGTCACGCCCGACATGGCCGAGACCACGGCCACCACGCGATGGCCGGCGCGCTGGGTGGCCAACACCCGGTGCGCCACGGCCAGGATGCGTTTTGGGTTGGCGACGGACGTGCCACCGTACTTCTGCACGATCAAGCTCACCGGCTCGCTTCCATGGCCGCCCACACCGACGCCTTCGTGGCTTGCGCCGCCCGCGGGCAGTCCGCTGCGGAAAGTGCGGTGGCAACGTCTTTCAGCCCGTGGCCAGTGACGGTGCAGACGACGGTCGCGCCAGGGCCCAGGCCTGCACCAAACGGACAGCGCGGGCAACGGTCCGGCGAGGCGCAACGGAGCAGGCCCGCCACCGGCGCGGCGCTGGCCGGTTCGACGAAAAGACCTTCCTCCGACGCCAGCCAACGCTGGGCGCGCAGGATCTCCTCGTCCGTCACCAAGTCGATCGCACCGCCGGATTCTTCGAC
>CAXUNV010000042.1:7247-16154 GCA_964252355.1 uncultured Chthoniobacterales bacterium
GCCCCCTGCCAACTGGCCGGGTTGCCGATCCGGATGGCCGAGGCGCTGGTTTCTGGATTCGTCACGACGCGGCCGTGGTAGATCGGGGCGGCGCCTGAGGCCTGAAAGCCGACCATGCGCGGCAAGCGGCCTGCCAAACCCGCCTCGGCATACTCCCGGTAACCCAACCAGTAGGCCGTGATGTTGCCGGCGTTTCCCACGGGCAGGAGATGCACGTCCGGCGCTTCCCCCAAAGCGTCGACCACTTCAAACGCCGCGGTCTTCTGCCCGGCAATGCGGTGCGGGTTGATGGAATTGACCACCGTCACGCCCGGCTCTTCGCCAAGCTCCCGCACCAAGCGCAGGCAATCGTCGAAGTTGCCGTCGATTTCGATCACCCGCGCACCGTAGACAAAAGCTTGGGCGAGTTTGCCGGCGGCGATCCGCCCGCGTGGCAGCAGGACGGCGCAGGGGAGGCTGGCCCGGGCGGCGTACGCAGCCGCGGCCGCGGAGGTGTTGCCTGTCGAGGCGCAAACCACCCGGGTCGCACCGGATTCCATTGCCTTGCTCATGGCCACGGTCATGCCGCGGTCCTTGAAAGAACCCGTCGGGTTGAGCCCTTCAAACTTCAGAAAGACACGCGCCCCGTTCCCCACCAACCGGCTGAGTTTCGGCGAGTACACCAGGGGTGTGGACCCTTCGCACAGGCTCACGACCGGGGTTTTCTCGCTGACCGGCAGAAACGCCCGGTAACGTTCAATCACCCCAGGACCGCCAAGCGCGGCCGGCGGTGACACGAGACTGGCGGCGGCATTCATGAGAACATCCAAAAAAGCGCCGGAGCCGCTTTCACGCACCCGAGCGAGCCAATGGCATCCACCGCGTCCTGCATGCGGCCGTACGGGGCGTCGTGGATGACGAGCACCAGCGGCACCGCCGCTTCGTGGGATTCGGGTTGGATGACCGAGGAGATGCCGATGCCGTGGTTGGCCAGGATCGTGGCCACTTGGGCCAGCACCCCCGGTTGGTCTTGCACGGTGAGCCGCAGGTAGAAAGGCGCCGTGACGGAACGGATGGGCAGACATTTGCCGTACAAGCCGTGCGGGGTGAACCCGAAAGCCTTGCCACGGGTGTTTAGCCAGATCGCCGCCTGCGCCAAGTCGCTGATCACTGAACTCGCGGTCGGGTCTTGGCCGGCTCCGCGGCCGTAGAAAAGGGTCTCACCCACCACGTCCCCGCGGACCATGAGGGCATTGAACACGCCATTCACGGACGCCAACACGTGACCCTTGGGCACCAACGTCGGGTGCACGCGCACTTCGATCGAGGTGTCCGCCCGCGCCCGGATGGTTGCGACCAATTTGATGCGGTATCCCAGACCATCGGCGAAACGGACGTCTGCGGCCGTCACCTGGTCGATGCCTTCGACGTGGATGTCCGCCGTGCTCACCCAAAAACCGTAGGCCAACGACGCCAGGATGACGGCTTTGTGGGCCGCATCCCAACCGTTCACGTCCAACGTCGGGTCTGCCTCAGCGTACCCTGCCTGTTTCGCCTCCTCGAGCGCAGGCCCAAAATCCAAGCCGGCGTCCGTCATCCGCGTGAGGATGTAATTGCTCGTGCCGTTCAGAATGGCGTGGATGGCCTCGATATGGTTGCCGATGAATGCCTCGCGGATCGCTTTGATGATCGGTACGCCCCCCGCCACCGCCGCCTCGAGGAAAACGGGCACGCCGTGTTCGGCCGCCACTTCGAAGATTTCGGCACCGTGCTCCGCCAATAACGCCTTGTTACCCGTCACCACAGGTTTTTTCGCCGCCAAGGCGCGCAGGCAGAGCCGCCGAGCCGCCGGCACGTTGCCGATGAGTTCGACCACGATCGCCACGTCCGGATCGTCGACCAGCGCATCCAAGTCTGTCGTAAGCCGTTTAAACGGAACGCCCACCGAGCGCACCTTGCCAAGATTTTGGACGGCGATACGCTCGATCTGCAACCCCAAGCCCAACCGTTCCGAGATCAGGATGCGGTTCTGATCGAGGTGCCGGTAGACGCCTGCTCCCACCGTTCCCAGCCCTGCCAAGCCGATGCCGATCTGGCGCATGATCAAGAGCCGCTGACATTCGTGGAACTGTTCGGGTGTGTAAAGGGACGAATTGGGGGGCAACCATTGCGGGTTTCAGGCCTCTCGTTTCTGGTTGGGGCAAAGCGGCGTGCGACGTTTGCCGTTGGCGGTTTGACGTTTGTCGTGGACAACCGCCACCACCGGCGTTGGTGGGGCAAGGCGAGGTCAACGAGGCGCCGCCGGGCGGGAACCACGGCGGGGTGTGCTGTTGAGATCACGCTGCCAGGCACCGCATTCAGCGGCGGTGGCGCCCGGCCCTCCCAGGCTGGACGACCAGAAACGAGAAACCAGAAACCAGAAACTCAGAGCGGTCCTCCCCGGAGTTATTGGTCCCTCTGTTCTGAAGGGATTTTGGAAAGCGACCCAGAACTCCTTAATCTTAAGCGTGTGAACAGCTCCTCCGAATGAAGCTGGATCCGCTGCCAGAGCGGCTTCGCCGGGTGAACAACCGTGTGGACAACTCTCGGGCGGTCACGGGAGAACGCAGAGCAACTCTCGAGATTTACCCACCATCCGCACTTGTTCGTCCTTGTTCACGAAACTGCTCACCAACGATTCACAGGCGCTTCGCGCAGGCCAAAGTCCAAATGACAAAGGCCAGAGCAGAAGTTCAAGCCCCGCCCTCCAAACCAGGACGAAAGACCAGGGACGTTTAGATATGGATCGCTTGCCCCCAAGCCGCCCCGGTCGCCTCGTGCACCGCCTCGCTGAGCGTCGGGTGCGCATGGACCGTGGCCTCGATCTCCTCATAAGTGGCTTCCAGGTTCATGGCTAGGGTCAATTCCGCAATCAACTCGGTGGCTTCTGGCCCGATGATGTGCGCCCCCAAGATCTCGCCGTCCGGCTCGCTGATGATCATCTTTACGAAGCCTTCCGACTCGCCGACCGCCAAAGATTTGCCGTTGGCCGAGAACGGGAATTTGCCAACCCGAAACTTTACCCCTTTTTCCTTTGCGCCCTGTTCCGTCAGGCCGACGCTGGCCACCTGCGGTTGACAATAGGTGCAGCCCGGAAAGTAAGTCACCGTCTTCGGTTTGTGCTCCGTGAACATCCCTTCCACGGCTTGGATGGCCCTCCAACTGGCGACGTGGGCCAGCCACGGCGGCCCGGTGCAATCGCCGGCGGCAAACACCCCAGGAAGGTTCGTTTGGTAACGGTCGTCGACCACGATGAACCCCCGTTTGTCGAGTGCGAGTTCAGGCGCTTTCGGCACCAATGGAACCACGCCGATCGCCACCAAGGCGCAATCCGCCTCCAGCGTTTGCGCTTTGGCGCCTTCTACCCCGATCCGGACGCTGCGCGCGTCGCTCTCGGTTTTCACCACCCGGGTGTCCAGGAGTAATTTGATGCCTTGCTTGGTGAGCGATTTCGCCAGGGTGGCGCTGACCTCGTGATCTTCGACGGGCAACACGTTCGGCAACATCTCCACAAGCGTCACATCCGTGCCGAACGCGTTGAAGAAGTAAGCAAACTCCACCCCGATCGCCCCTGCGCCGATGATCACCATGCGTTCCGGTCGCGGGTTGAGGATCATGGCGTCATGGCTGGTCACCACGGTTTTGCCGTTGACCGGCAGGCCGGGTAATTCGCGCGACACCGCGCCCGTGGCGATGAGGATGCGCTCGCCTTCAACCGAGGTTTCTTTCCCCTCCCGGTCGCGGTAGGTGACCTTGCCCGGCGCGTCCACCCTCGCCTCGCCCCGGAGGTAATCGATCTTGTTCTTTTTGAACAGGAACTCGACCCCGCCCGCGAGCTTGTCAGCCACCCCGCGGCTGCGGGAGATCACTTTGGGCCAGTCGAACGAGAGATTGTCGAATCGGAAGCCGTAATCGGACGCCCGGTGCCGGAGCAGGTGGGCAAGCTCGGCGTTGCGCAGCAGCGATTTGGTCGGGATGCAGCCCCAGTTCAGGCACGTGCCTCCCGCCCGCTCCTTTTCCACGCATGCCACCTTCTTGCCGAGCTGCGCCGCCCGGATGGCACCCACGTAGCCGGCCGGACCGCCACCGATCACAATCAAATCGTATTTCATATGGTCTTTCCCTCCGGCGCGGCGAGCCTTCCGGCCCACGCGCACCCGGCAACGGGAGGTTCGTGCGACGCCGGGTCGTGATCAAGTGGCCCACGTCGAAACTGCGCCGGGCCGCCGGCGGAGCGCCGGCGTCCCGCCGGTACCGGAGGAGCCGCGCTTTGCACTGGGGGAAGGCCGATGCCCAGGCGCCGGCTGCCGGAGGGGCTACGGACGGGGCGTCCGCGCTACCTTCTTCGCACGCGGGGGCCATCACCGGCTACCTTCGTCGGGAGGTTTCCCCTTTTCCTTTGCCATTGGCCATGGGCGCAACGCCCGCTCGCCCCACGTCCGCCCTACACCAAAAGCAGCACCGGATTTTCCAAAAGCTTCTTCAATTCGCCCAAGAACTGCGCGCCAATCGCCCCATCGACCACGCGGTGGTCGCAGCTGATGCCCAACGTCAACCGTTGGCCGGCCCGGACTTGGCCATCGTCATCCACGACCGGCTTTTTCACGATCGCCCCGACCGACACGATGAGGGATTGCGGCGGGTTGATGATGGCAAAGAAACTCTCGACGCCGTACCCGCCGAGGTTCGACACCGTCACCGTCCCGCCTTGGTACTCCTCTGGCTTCAGCTTCTTCGAACGCGCCTTGGCCGCGAGGTCTTTGATTTCCGCGCTGATCTGTCCCAGCGACTTCCCCTGCGCTTGCCGGATGACGGGTGTGACCAAGCCGTCCTCCACGGCGACGGCGCAGGCGAGTTGCACGCCGGCGTATTGCACCACGGCATCGCCATCAAATGAGGCGTTCGCCTGGGGCACCCGCGCGACGGCTGAGGCCGTCCCTTTCAGGATGAAATCGTTGACGGTCAACTTGCCGCCACCCGCCTTTTCCAAGGCGGCGTTCAATTCGTGCCGAAGTTTGCTCAACGGTTCGGCATCGACTTCCGCCTGCAGGTAGAAGTGCGGGATGGTGGTCTTGGCCTCGAGCAACCGGCTGGCGATCGCCCGGCGCATGCCGGTGAGCGGGATGCGTTTGTCCTCCGCGCCTACGGCTACGGGCGCTGGTGCTGCGGCTGGCCGAGGCGCCGCGGTGGCTGCGCTGACGGTCGTGGCGGCGGGAGCGGGAGCCGCCTCTTCCGAAGGTTTGGCTGGAGCGGGCGTTTGGGCGGGTTCTTCCGCCGTCCGTCCTTTCGCGCCTAACACGTCGGCCCGCACGATGCGACCACCGGGGCCGGTTCCGCCCACGCTCGCCAAGTCGACCTGGAGTTCGGCGGCCAGTTTGCGGGCCAGCGGCGACGCCTTCACCCGTTTGCCGTCGTGCTGACCGCTGCCTTCATCGGTGGCGGAGGGCCCGGCCGTCGCCGTTTGCTCGTCGTCCCGGCTCCGGGTCTCTTCCGCCTTTTGCTCGGCCCGGGCGTCTTGCGCCGCCGCGGCCGAGGGTGCGTCGGTGGCTGAACCGCCCTGGCTGGCGGTTGCCCCCTCGCCTTTCGCTGCCCCTTCCCCTGCGCCGTTGCTCTCACCAGGTCCCCGCAGGATGGCGAGCCGTTGGCCGATCTCCACCTTCTGCCCTTCCTGCACGAAGATTTCGCCCAGGGTGCCTTCGTCGAACGCCTCCATTTCCATGGTGGCTTTGTCAGTCTCCACCTCGGCGAGGACGTCCCCGATTTCGACCGTTTCGCCCACCTTCTTCACCCAACGGACCAAGGTCCCCTCGGTCATGGTGTCGCTGAGCTTCGGCATTTCGATGGTGATAGGCATGGCGCGGGCTTCTTTAACAGGTTTGCAGCACTTTTTCGATGACGCGCTGCGGGTCGGGCAACTGCCGGCGTTCGACCGGCGGGCTGTAGATGGCGGGGGCGTCGAGCGCCGAAACCCGGCCGATGGGGGCGTCCAAGTCATCGAAGGCTTTTTCTTGGATGGTAGCCGCGATCTGCGCGCCGACGCCGCAGAAAGGTTTGTTCTCCTCCACCACCACGACCCGGTGGGTCTTGCGGACAGAACGCAGGATCGCCTCCTCGTCCAGGGGCCGGATGGAGCGCAAGTCGAGCACCTCGCAGTCGACGTCGTGCTCCGCCGCCAGCAGGTCGGCGGCTTTCAAGCAGGTCAAGACGGTGCGGCCGTGCGCGACCAAGGTGACGTGCTCGCCAGCGCGCTTGACGTCGGCCACCCCGAGCGGGATCAGGTGTTCGCCGTCGGGCACCTCCCATTTCTCGCCGTAAAGCAAGGTGTTCTCCATGAACATCACCGGGTCATTGTCCCGGATCGCGGTCTTGATTAAGCCCTTGGCATCAGCCGCCGTCGCCGGCGCCACCACCTTCAACCCTGGCATGTTGGCCAAGAGGTTTTCCGGCGTGTGCGAATGCGTGGCGCCCACGTTGGTTCCCCCGTTGGCGGGCCCGCGAATCACGATCGGGACGTTCAGCAGTCCGCCGGACATGTACCGAACGCAGCCGGCGTTGTTGACGATTTGGTCAAAGGCGACGTAGGAAAAGCTCCAGAACATCAACTCCATCACCGGACGCAGGCCGAGCATGGCGGCGCCGATGCCCATACCTAGAAAACCGGCCTCGCTGATCGGGGTATCGACCACGCGGCGGTCCCCCCATTTTTTCCAAAGGCCTTCGGTCACCTTGTACGCGCCGTTGTATTGCGCAACCTCTTCGCCGATCAGCACGACGTTGTCGTCGCGGGCGAGTTCCTCGTCGAGACCGGCCCGAAGGGCTTCGCGGTAAGTCAGCAGTGGCATGGATGGTCCAGGTACGGTCAGGAATTGAAGAAGTGTTTGCCGTGTTTGGCGGCTTCAGTCTGGTGGTCGACCTCGTAATAGACGTCTGCGAAGATCTCCTCTTCGGTCGGGTACGGGCTTTTTTCGGCAAACTCAGCCGCCCGGTTAGCTTCGTCTTTGGCTGCCCGGTCGATGGTTTCGTACTCCCCTTCGGTCAAGAGCCCTTCCTCTTGGAGCCGGCGCTGCCAGAGTTGGATCGGGTCATGCTCGGTTTTGTACCGCTCGATCTCCTCCGGCGTCCGGTATTTTTTGGCGTTCGCGTCGGCGACGGAGTGCCCGTAGTAACGATAGGTCCGGATCTCCAAGATGCTCGGTTCGGAATGGTCACGGGCGCGCTCCACCGCTTGTTGCGTTTTGGCGCGCACCTCGTAGAGGTCCTCGCCTTTGAACACGTCCCAGGCCATGTCGTAGCCTTCGGCGCGGGCCGCCAAACTCTCCCGGAACGCCGACGACCGCTGCAGGCTCGTGCCCATCGAGTAGCCGTTGTTCTCGATGATGTAAACCACGGGCAGCTTGAAGAGCGCCGCGAGGTTTAAGCTTTCGTGGAAAGGACCTTGGTTGACGGCGCCGTCACCGAGGTAACAAAGGCAACAACCTTTTAATCCTTTGTATTTAAGGGCGAACGCAATCCCCGCACCCAGGGGCGTCTGGCCGCCGACGATGCCGTGGCCGCCCCAATACCGTTTGTCCGGCGCGAAGAAATGCATCGAGCCACCTTTGCCCTTCGAACATCCGGTCGCCCGCCCGAAGAGTTCCGCCATGCATGCATCCATGCTCATCCCGACCGCCAGAGCGTGCCCATGGTCGCGGTAGGCCGTGATCACGTGATCATGCTCGCCCAGCAGGGAGATTGTGCCGACGGCCACCGCTTCCTGCCCGGAGTAGAGGTGGAGGAACCCGCCCATCTTACCCAGGTTGTAATGTTTCAGCGAGGTCTGCTCGAAGCGCCGGATCCTGCACATGTCGCGCAGGAAACCGATTTTCACCTCCTTGCTGAGGTCGCGGTTGATGGCGGCGCTTACGTAAGCGGAAGTGTCTACCAAGGTATCCATAGGGACTTCAACGAGTGACGGGTTTGACCCGCGACGCCTGGGCCGGCCACCAAGGATGGTCGGCGGACCGCCGGGCGGCGAGCGCCTGCGTCGCGACGAACGCCGCGGTGAAGAGCGCGTCGCTCAGGGCGGTGTTGCGGAGGAAAAGGATGGTGGGCGGGAACCCCGCGTGGCCGGTCGTCAAAGCCTGCCACCAACCCGCCCATGTGCGGGCGTACGGGGTCAGGGCAAGCGGGGCAGGAGCGTCCCAACACCAAACGGCGGTGTTGGTGACAACGTAGAAGACCAGCGAGCCCAGGGCGGCGCAGGCCAGCATCCGTCCCAGGCCCGGCACTCCCGAAGCGCCGCGGCGGCGCGCGGCGCGGCCCAAAAGGAACGAGATCCCGAAACAAAAATACCCGGGAATCATCCGGGTATCGAGCCAAGCGACGCCGTAATGCGCGTTGAGGACTACGTCCGAAATCAGGAGGCCGAGCGCGGGCAAGGCAGCCCAGCGGGCGCGCGGGGCGTAGGCACCGAAGCAGAGGCAAATGGCCGCGAGCGGCGAGAAGTTGCCCCAACCGGCCGGCGCGCCGGCAAGCAGGAAGAGCAGCCGGTAAACGAGGGCGCTGCAGGTGAGGACGATCGCGGGAAGCATGACCGCGGAACAGTGCAATGACGGCCCTCGGAAATCAACGGGAGACCCGGGGGGCGCTCCGCGCGATCGCAAATCGCGAAGGGCAGATCGCAGACCGGAATCCCGGATCGGTGGCGTAGCGCGGGCATCCCACCGTTCACGGGAAAGGCAGCGACCTCCGGTTGACACGGCGACTTTCGTGCCTGCGGTGGGGCGAAGACCCAGCCGGCAAAGGGAGCTACCCTCGGGGAGGGCGGCGCCGGCTGGTCTGAGCCGGTGAGGAACGATCCTGGAGGCGGCCTCCGGCATGGCTTGCAGCCCGGCTTAGACCAGCCGGCGC
>CAXUNV010000043.1:0-15970 GCA_964252355.1 uncultured Chthoniobacterales bacterium
GACCATCGGAGGGCGGCTCCACCAAGAAGCCCGTGCTCCCCTGGAGCTGGCGCCAGGAGACCCCTCACGACGGCCGGGCTGAGCCGGCTGCCTGCCAATAGCAACGAAGCACGCGGAGGGTGTAGCGGTAGACGCCGGGCTGCCGCCCCTCACGCGGTCCGGCGACGTTGAGCACTTGGATGCGGTTTGTGGAAAGGAACTCTTTGAGCCGTTCGGTTTCGCTCGGGAACCGCTCCGGCTCGGGGCCGGATTCACCTTGGTGAAGGTGCAACAACGGCTTGTGGATCGACAAGGCGTAGGCTGCCGCCAACGCCGTGCCTCCGCGCAGGCTGGTATCCAGCGTGAATAAGACCGTGCCGTCGCTCAGGTCGATGTTGCGTTGGATCCGTTCTTGATTGGAGTCGGTGGGAAGCTCTTCCAAAGTGTAACGGCTGGGAATGAGGCCGTCCTCCGCCCGTCGGCCTTTGCGCACATAACCGCCGTGCTCGAGTCCCACCTCAATGGCAAAATCAAGACCCGCGCGGTCCGGCCCGGTTTGCGCGCCGGAAATGATTTTGCGAAGCATGTCCGTTATCGAAGCATTCGCAACGCCGCGACGCAATGGCGCGCCTGCCGGATCTGCAAGGTTCTTTTCTGGCGAAGGGTGGTCTTACGCGCGCGAAACATTTCGGTTGAAAGACCTCCAGGGACGCGCGCCGTGGGCGATCGCGCCGCCGGCACCTCTCCTCTTCCCACGTCAGACAAACACCCGGCACGACGTTGGGCCGTCGCGCCGGGTGCGCGGCTTATAGATCCTGTCGTTTGGGGAGGCCACGCCGTCTCAGTTCCGCGCCGCATGCGACAGCGGCGTCGCGATCGACTCCAACGATTGGCGTTCCGCGCGGACTCCCAAGAACGCCTCGACCACCGCGGCGATCACCATCAAACCGCCGCCGAAGCAGTAGGCTTGAAAGAGTGCCACCCGCGACCCAGTACCGATGATGCTACCAAAGATCCCGGGAGCCAAGGCGCCGGCCAGGGTGCCGAACGCATAGAAGATGGCGATGGCCAACCCGCGCATTTCCAGCGGGAAGATTTCCGAAGCCGTCAAGTACGCCGAACTGGCCGCCGCCGAGGCGATGAAGAAGATGACCGACCAGCAGATCGTCTGGGTCAGGGCAGTCAGCATCCCGGCTTGAAACATCCAGCCCGTGATGGCGAGCAGGATCCCGGAAAGGCCGTAGGTGATCGTGATCATCGTCTTGCGCCCGATGGAATCAAACAGGTGCCCCATCAGGATCGGGCCGAGCAGGTTGCCGAAAGCAAACGGGAAGAGGTAGAGGCTGACCGTCGTCGCCGGCACTTGGTAGAACTGCACCAAGATCAAGGCATAGGTGAAAAAGATGGCGTTGTAGAGGAACGCCTGCGTCACCATCAAGGTGAACGCCAGGATCGACCGCGTCGGGTAAAGCCGCGTGATGCAATGCCAAATTTCGCTGAAAGTGATATGGCCGCGCTGGTACATCCGTTGCATGGAGCCTTCCACGGCAGGCAGTGGGCCACCTTTTTCCTCCGCAATGCTTTTTTCGATTTTGGAGACGATCTCTTCGGCTTCATGGGCGCGCCCATGGGTGCACAACCAGCGGGGGCTTTCCGGCACCCAACCGCGGCTGATCAGGATGATGACGCCGAGCACGGCCCCGATCACAAAGGCAAACCTCCAACCGATGTGCGGCGGCAGAATGTGCGGGTTCAACACCACGTAGGTACCCAACGCCCCCAACATGGCCCCGAGCCAGTAGGTGGAGTTGATGATCAGGTCCACCCGGCCGCGCACCCGCGCCGGGATGAGCTCGTCGATCGCCGAGTTGATGGCCGAGTACTCGCCGCCGATACCGGCCCCGGCGATGAACCGGAAAAGCGCGTAGGTGGTGAAGTTGACCGAGAAGCCGGTCAAGCCGGTGCCGATCAGGTAAATGGCGAGCGTGATGTAGAAAAGCTTTTTCCGGCCGAGGCGATCGGTCGCAAAGCCAAACACCAGCGCGCCCAACACCTGACCGATCAGGTAGATGGTTGCACCGGTGCCGATCTGGGCGTCCGACAGCCCGAGCGAAACGTTTGGATCCCTGAGAATGCCGCCGAGGGCGGACGCCAAAGAGACTTCCAAACCGTCCAGGATCCACGTAATCCCAAGCGCGCTTACGACCAGCCAATGCCACTTACTCCACGGCAACCGGTCTAACCGGGCCGCCACATTCGTATCGACGTACGGAGCGCCTCCCATCGCTGATGTCTTTCTATTTTGAAGTTTGGGGGTTGGGAAGTTCCCTCCTTCCGGGTTTACCACGCGTGGGTCGGTTCTCTGGGCCGCCTTGGACGTACGGCAAATTTAAACTCGTCCCGCCCTTTCCAGGGCTTGCGCAATCTGCTGCGGCATCCTGCCAGCGCTTCACGGTTGAAGGACCTGAAACGCCCTGACCGCCGTCCACTTGGCTGCAAGGGAGCATGGGCGTTCCGCCCGTCCAGGGTCGCACGCCTCCAGGGACCGGGGTTCGGCCGACGGGCAACCCGGTGGTCCCGCGAACGTTTCAACGGGCGGGACGCCCGCGCTCCCCTGCCAAGCGTTCCGCCCGCTTGACGGCGCCTCGCAAGACACCTCTCGCCCTACCGCTCTATCGCAATGACGCCGGTAGCCACCGCGGTTCCCGCCGGCAACCGGAAACTGGCAACCGAAAGCCGCCGCGGCGGCTTTACATCGCCAGGAAATTTGCCAGGAGGCGCTTGCCTTCGTCCGTCATCACCGATTCCGGATGGAACTGCACGCCGTGGATGGGATGGGTCCGATGGCGCAACCCCATGATCTCGCCTTCCGAAGTTTCCGCCAGAATTTCCAAGACGGCGGGCAAAGTCTCGCGTTTCACGATCAACGAATGGTAGCGGGTCGCGGTGAAAGGGTTGGGCAAGCCGGCGAAGACGCCATCGCCTTCGTGGAGGATCGGGGAGGTTTTCCCGTGCATCAGGCGCTCGGCCCGCACCACTTCGCCGCCGAAGACGTGCCCGATGCACTGGTGCCCCAGGCAAACGCCCAGCACGGGCACGCTCGGTCCGAAATGCCGGATGAGTTCGTTGCTCACGCCCGTCTCCAACGGCGTGCCCGGACCGGGCGACAGGCAGATGCGTTCGGGATCGAGCCGCTTGGCCTCCTCCACCGTGATTTGGTCATTTCGCCGCACCACCATCTCGGCGCCGAGTTCCCCAAAGTACTGGACCAAGTTGTAGGTGAACGAATCGTAGTTGTCGATGACCAGCATCATAGGAGTTGCTGCGCCCGTTCGATGGCCCGGAAGAGCGCCATGGCTTTGTTGACGCTCTCCTGGTACTCGCCTTCGGGCGTCGAGTCCGCCACCACACCCCCGCCCGCTTGGACGTACGCCGTCCCGTCCTTCAACACCACGGTGCGCAGGGCGATGCAGGAGTCGAGGTTGCCGTCGAACCCGAAATAGCCGATGGCGCCGGCGTAGACGCCGCGCTTGGCTTTTTCCAGTTCGTTGATCAGCTGCATCGCCCGTACCTTGGGCGCGCCGGACACGGTCCCGGCCGGGAACGTGGCGCGCATCACGTCGTAGGCGTCTTTGCCCGCCTGCAACTCGCCCGCAACGTGCGAGACGATGTGCATGACGTGGCTATAGCGCTCGACGGTCATGAAATCCGTGACGCTGACCGTGCCGAAGCGGCTGATCCGACCGACGTCGTTGCGCGCCAAGTCGACCAGCATCAGGTGTTCGGCCCTTTCTTTGGCATCCTCCAACAGTTCACGGCCGAGGCGCGCATCCTCGGCTAAGTCCGTCCCGCGGCGGCGCGTGCCGGCCAACGGCCGGATTTCGACCCGGTTTCCCTGCAAACGCACGTGCACCTCGGGCGAACTTCCCACCAGGGCAAAGCGCTCGCCCAAACGCAGGCAAAACAGGTAGGGCGACGGGTTGACGAACCGCAGCGCGCGGTACAACGCGAGCGGGTCGCCCGGGAAAGGCGCCTCGAAGCGTTGCGACGGCACGATCTGGAAAATGTCGCCCGCCCGGATGTGTTCTTTGGCGCGCTCCACCATCCGGTGGAATTCCTCCCGGCTGGTGTTGCTGGCCGGCTGCAGAAAGGCGGGACCGGCCGCCGCGTTCATCGGCCGGCTGCGGGTCGGGGTCTGCAGTTTGCCGATGGTCTGGTGAATGGCCGCATCCGCTTCCCGATAGATCTCACGCAGGGGACGCCCATCCAACCAAGCGTTGGCGACGACCTTGAGACGGCGGAACCGGTGGTCAAACACCAGAAAATGGCCGGTGATCATGAACACCATTTCCGGCACTCCCAACGTGTCGGGCGGCGGCGGGGAGACGGCGGGCTCGAAAAAGCGAACGGCGTCGAAGCCCAAGTACCCGACGGCCCCGCCCGCGAACGGCGTCAAGTCCGGCACGGACACCGGCCGGTAACGGCCCATGAGGCGTTTGAGTTCCTCCAAGGGGTCGGCGTCCGTGACAAACCGGCGTTGCCTACCCCCTTCCTCAATGAGGATTTCCGTTCCGCGGCTCTCGAAGTAGACACGCGGCTGGCTGCCCAAAAACGAGAAACGGCCGACGTGGTCGTTGGTTTCCGCAGACTCGAAAAGGAAGGACCGACGGCCGTCGTCGATTTTTTCCAGCACGCTGACCGGGGTTTCGTAGTCGGCGACCAATTCCGCGTAAACCGGGATCAGGTTGCCCTCGCGCGCGAGGATTTCAAACTCTTCAAAGGTCGGCCGCAACGGGTAAGCGTTCATGAGCCGTAGACCGCCTCGGGCGCGAAGACCTTGGCGGCGGCGACCGGCAGCTCGCGGCCTTCCGGGTCCAATTCCTGGAAGAAGCAGCTGCGGTGTCCGGTGTGGCAAGCGCCGCCCGTCTGGTCGACTTCAAAAAGGAGGGTGTCGCGATCGCAATCCGTGAACCAGCGACGCACGCGTTGGGTGTGCCCACTGGTCTCGCCCTTCAACCAGAGCTTGCCGCGCGAGCGGCTCCAGTAATGCATGAGCCCCGTGGCCAGGGTGCGTTCCAGAGCTTCACGGTTCATCCAGGCCATCATCAGGACGCGGCCGGGCGCGGCGCCCTCACGCACGATGGCGGGGATCAAACCGTCTCGGTCGTACTTGAAATCCAGGTTCATGCGTCCCGGGGAAGCTCTACCGCAACCGCCCCGGGGCGGCAAGGCCCGGCGCAGGCGTGGTGCCCGGGACCGCAAACCGCCGGGACGTCGCGGAATTCGGGACAGAAATTCCAAACCTGACCCTAGGGCAGGGGCGATGGAGGGATGATTGAGCCATCAATCGTTTGGAAGATGCATTTGAGCGTGCAACTTGCCTGGCGACCCGTCAGCATTCCCCAAACCCCCATGGACGTGGTATTAGAAAAACTAATGGACCGGTGGTATGGAACGGGTGCCGCGCAGAAACTCACGGATCGAGCGTTCATGACAGCCCTTGCTCCCATCCTCCCGGACCTGCCAGTCGCCCGTGACCTCAGGGGCCGCCGGCCCTGGAACGACCGGCTGCGGGCCGTGTTGGGCACCTGCTTGGGCTGGGGCTGCGTCGGGCTAGGCACGGCCTCCGCCGCGGACAACATGCCGCTGCGCTCGGTCCAGAACATCTTCACGCCGACCTCCGGTCCGGCGGAGACCTTAATGCAGCTCGCGAGCCTCACGCTGGTCGTCTGTGCCGCCATCTTCCTCATCGTGGGCGGCCTCACCGTCTATGCGGTCTACAAATACCGGCGGCGCGGCCCGGAAGACGACACTTCGGAACCGCCGCAGGTCTACGGCAGCGCGGCCATCGAACTCGCTTGGACCGTGCCCCCGATCCTCATCGTCGTGGTGCTCGTCTTGGTGACGGCGCGGACCATCGGTGAAATCCGCGGTCCGCGGAATAATCCGAACGACGAGCAACTGGAGATCGTCGGGCACCGCTACTGGTGGGAGGTGCGTTACCCGAAGCACGGGGTCGTCACCGCCAATGAGATCCACGTGCCGGTAAACGACCGTCAGACCGACGATGCCACGCAAATCGTGCTCCGCTCGGCGGACAGCGCGCACGGTTTTTGGGTGCCGCAGTTGGCGGGCAAGAGCTGGCTGACGCCGAATTACTCGAATTACCTCTTCATCCAACCTTGGGAGACCGGGACCTACCTGGGCAATTGCACCGTCTTCTGCGGCGACCAGCACGCCAACATGCTGATCCGCGTCGTGGTGGAGACGAAAGAAAACTACCAAAAGTGGTTAGAGTCGCAGAAAGCACCGCCGCCCACCGCAGGTCCGGCGGCGCTGGCCCCGGTCTCGACCGCCGCTGGCACCGGCCCTGTCGACGTGGGCCGCCAACAGTTCATGGCTAATTCCTGCGGAAGCTGCCACCGGATCACTGGAACGCCGGCCAACGGCGCGTTCGGCCCGGATCTGACCCACTTCGGTGGCCGTGAGACCATCGGGTCCGGCGCGGCACCCAATGACGAAGATAACTTGCGCTCTTGGCTCCGCGACCCGCAGGTCATCAAACCCGGTTGCCTCATGCCTAACATGAAGCTCGACGACCAGCAGGTCGAACAGATCTCAGCTTACCTCAGAACCCTCAAATAACATGGCAAACGCATTTGGCACGCTCGACATCGGCACCGAACAGGCACCGTCTCGTCCGGGTGAGGAACGGGGGACGCTGACGGGGTGGATTCAAGACCTGTTTTTCACCGTCGACCACAAGAAGCTCGGGCTCATGTACATCGGGATGGCCTGGATCTTCTTTGTGGCGGCCGGCCTCATGGCCACCGTGATCCGGCTGCAGTTAGCCTTCCCAAGCAACCACTTGGTGAGCCCGTCGACGTACAACGCGCTCTTCACCATGCACGGCACGGTGATGATCTTCTTTGTGGCCATGCCCCTGGTGTTCGGGTTCGCCAACTTCGTGGTGCCGTTGCAGATCGGCGCGCGCGACATGGCCTTCCCGCGGCTGAACGCGTTTTCGTTCTGGGTCAGCTTTTTCGGCGGTTGCCTTCTCTTCTTCAGCTACGTCGGCGCTCCCAGCCTCTACGGCGCGGGCGGCCCGCCCGAGACCGCTTGGTTCGCCATCGCCCCCCTGACCTCCCGGGCCTTCTCGCAGGGGGCCAGCGTGGACTACTGGTCGTTGTCGCTGCTGGTGGCCGGGATCGGCAGCGTCACCGGGGCCATCAACATCATGGTGACGATCTTCTGCTTCCGGACCCGGGGCATGACGCTCTACCGCATGCCGCTGTTCACCTGGTTGATCCTGACCACCATGTTTTTGGTCGTCGTGTTCTTGCCGCCGCTTTCGGCTGCCCAGATCATGCTGACCATCCAACGCTACCTGGGGGCGAAGTTCTTTGACACCCAGGCGGGCGGCTCCGCCATCCTCTGGCAGCACTTCTTCTGGATCTTCGGCCACCCCGAGGTCTACATCCTCGTCCTTCCCACCTTCGGCATCCTCAACGAGGTGGTACCGGTCTTCTCCCGCAAACCAGCCTTCGGTTACCCCATGATGGTTGCGGCCAGCGTCCTGATCGGGTTCGTCAGCTCCGGGGTCTGGGCCCACCACATGTTCACGGTTGGCCTGAATTCGTTCAGCGTAACCTTCTTCGCGTTCTCCACCCTGGTGATCGCGATCCCGACCGGGATTAAGATATTCAACTGGTTAGGCACAATGTACGGCGGCAAAATCCGTTTTGAGCTGCCGATGCTTTTTGCCATCGGGTTCATCGTCCAGTTCCTCATCGCCGGTCTCACGGGGGTGATGTTGGGCGTTGCGCCGTTCGATTGGCAGTTGAACGACTCCTACTTCGTGGTCGCGCACTTCCACTATGTCATCGTGGGCGCCATCATTTACGGCATCTTCGCCGGCACTTATTATTGGTACCCGAAAGCCTTCGGCCGGATGATGGATCACAAGATCGGCCTGTGGCACTTCTGGCTGTTCACGCTCGGGTTCCACCTTACCTTCGACCCGCAGCACTTTTCCGGCATCCTGGGCATGCCGCGCCGGATCTACACCTACCAACCGGGCCGCGGTTGGGAGATCTGGAACCTGATCTCGACCATCGGCGCGCTCATCCAAGGCGTGGCGAGCCTCATCTTCGTCTTCAACCTTTTCTGGTCGTATTGGAAAGGCAAGAAGGCCGGGGACGATCCGTGGGATGCCTGGACGTTGGAGTGGGCGACGACTTCGCCGCCGCCGGACTACAATTTCGAGTACATCCCGGAAGTGCGGAGCCGCCGCCCGTTGTGGGACCTGAAGCATCCGGAGGATCCGGACTGGAAGTTCGAATAAGCAGGGAGAGACACGGTGAGCAACGAAGCCGCGGACAACCCCACAAACACGACGGAATGGATCCTGCCTTCACCCCGCAAGGTGGGCATGGTCCTGGTCATCCTCACGGAATCGGCCCTCTTCACGATCTTTGTTGTTGCCTACGTTTATTACATCGGCAAGAGCCTTAACCCGCCCTTCCCGAAGGAGGTGCTGGAGCTTCCTATCGTCGGAACCGTGGTGCTGCTGTCGAGCAGCTGGACCATCGTCATGGCCGAACGTTGGCTCAAACGCAACGACCTGCGGAAGTTCCACCTTTGGTGGGGCTTGACGATGCTGCTCGGGGCGGGCTTTTTGCTCTACACCGGGATGGAGTGGCGCAAGCTCATCGTGGATGACCACCTGTTCATCAGCACTAACCTCTTCGGTTCGACGTTTTATCCGTTGGTAGGCCTGCATGCCAGCCACGTGATCGTGGGCTTATTCCTGCTCGGCATCGTTTTGGTCGCGTCCATGCGCGGCTCAGTCGGCCACCACCACCACGAGCACATCGAAATGGTTTCCTGGTACTGGCACTTTGTGGATGCCGTCTGGGTTGTCGTTTTCAGCGTCGTTTACGTTCTCTCGGTTTACCTCCCGGCGGCCAAAGGATCAGCTTAACCCCCATGGACAACCCAAAAAGCTTAGAAACGCACGGCAACCCTCCCGAGGTCGAGCGGCACCACGCGGACCATGCCTACGGGCACCGGGAAAGGGAGGAACGTCACGATCCCAGTGAGGGTGCGGAGATGCCGTTGCCCACGGCTTGGCCATTGGTGGCGGCACTGGGCGTCATGCTGGTCGCGTTGGGCATTGTCACCAGCCTTTTCGTCTCGCTGGTCGGGTTCCTGCTCGGCTTGTCGGGCGCGATCGGTTGGTTCCGCGGCGTCTTCCCGCACCCGCAACACGAGTTTATGCCGTTTGTGGAACATGCCCGACGCGCGGCGCCGATCAAGGTTTCCCCGCGTTCGGTCGGTCACCTGACGCTGGGTGAGGAGGGCCACCGGTCGCAATACCCGATGCATGTGCACCGGTATTCTTCCGGCATCCTGGGCGGCTTGGCGGGCGGCGCAGCCATGGCGGTGCTTGCGTGCCTTTATGGCTTGGTGGCGCAGCACAGCATCTGGTACCCGATCAACCTCCTGGCGGCCGCCGGCTTGCCTTCCATGACGGACGCCACCCCGCAAACGCTCAACCAATTCCACCTTGGCGCCTTCCTCGTCGCGTTGGTCAGCCACGCGGTCTTGTCGATTCTGATCGGGATGCTTTACACCGTGCTGCTGCCGATGTTGCCGGCCCGCCGCGAGTGGTTGTGGGGCGGTATCGTCACGCCACTCATCTGGACGGCGCTGCTGGTGCCGATGTTCAACGTCGTCGACCCGCTGTTGGCTCAGAAGGTGAACTGGTTTTGGTTCGTCATCTGCCAAGTCTCTTTCGGTTTGGTAGGCGGTTTCGTGATCTTCAAACAGACGAAGGTCGAGACGATGCAGTCCTGGTCGTTGGCGGCTCGGTTGGGCATGCACGGCCTGGAAGCCGACCGGAAAGATTAATGAAGACCATTCCCGGACGGACACCTCGGTTGATCGGGGCGGTGTGCGCAACCGCCTTGCTGCTGAGCGCCTGCGGGCAGTTTCCCGGCAAACCGAAACCTGACGACCGTTACCAACCGCCCGAGACAATCGTCGACTTCAACGCGCTCTACGTGACGAATTGCCGGGCGTGCCACAGCAGCGGCGAGTATCCGGCGCCGTCGATCGCGATGAACAACGCTTTGTACTTAGCGCTGATCCCGCGCGATGTCCTGAGGAAGGTGACGTCGCAGGGTGTGCCTGGGTACCTCATGCCAGGCTTTGAAAAGGGGCACGGCGGAGAACTGACCGACAAACAGGTGGATGCGTTGGTGGACGGCATCTACGGCTTGGCCAAGGAGAAGCCCACGGGCGATCTGCCGCCCTACTCCGCGCCTTTGGGCGACGCTGGACGTGGGGCAACCGCGTTCAACCAGTACTGCTCCAGCTGCCACGGCGGAGACGGGAACGGTGGCAACGGGGGCTCGATCGTTAACCCAGACTACCTGCATCTGGTCAGTGACCAATACCTCCGGTCCGTGACGATTGCCGGCCGTCCCGAGATCGGGCACCCCGATTACCGCCACTGCGTTCCCAACAAAGCGATGTCCAACGAAGAGATCGCCGACGTCGTAGCTTGGTTGTCGTCCCAGCGGCGAGGCCAGAACCCCGAAATGGCGGCGTCCGCGGCCCAACCTTCCACCTCTTCCGAATAGCGCGCGCTTATGGACAACGACACGAATGACAACCCGCCACCCCCCGGGACGCGCGAGGAGCCGTCTCGGCGCAACTTTTTGTTGATGGTCGGCGCCGCGGTGAACGCGGTGGCAGCCGCCATGGTAGGCCTCCCGATTTTGGGTTTTGTCCTCTCCAGTTTTGTGAAAAAGCCCGACGCGACCTGGATTTCGCTCGGGTCCACCAGCCAGTTTCCTGAGAACAGCGCGCGCATGGTGGCTTTCATGAACCCGGGGCGTCGCCCGGAGGATGGAGACACCGCGCACATCCCGGTCTGGGTGCGGCGGCTGACGAAGGACGATTACAAGGTGTTCGCCATCAACTGCACGCACCTCGGCTGCCCGGTGCGGTGGTTTGAGGAATCGCAGCTTTTCCTCTGCCCCTGCCACGGCGGTGCTTTCTATGCGGATGGCGCGCACGCCGCCGGCCCTCCCCCGCGGGGACTTTACGAATACGAGTACAAGGTCGAGAATGGGGAGTTGCAGATCAAAGGTGGTTACCTCCCGGTGATTGCCCGTCCGGTTTAGCCTATGAAGAATCACGCAAGGGGTCGCTTGGTGGGTGGTGCAGTGGATTCGGCGCGCAACGTGGCGAATTGGCTGGAGCGCCGCCTCCACATTGTGAAGCTTTGGGAGCAAACGGCGGGTCATCCGGTGCCGAAAAGCACGGGCAGTTGGTTCTACACGTTCGGCAGCATGACCACGCTTTGCTTGGTGCTGCAGCTCATCACGGGCGTGTTGTTGACCATGGTCTACGTTCCGTCGGCGGAAGGCGCTTACCGCAGCCTGCTGACGCTTAACTACGACACGCCGCTGGGCTGGTTCATCCGGGGCATGCATTATTGGGGATCCAACATGATGGTCATCATGATGGCCCTCCACATGACCCAGGTCTTCCTCTGGGGCGCCTACAAATACCCGCGTGAACTGACTTGGATCAGCGGTTGCGTCCTGCTTTTCCTCACGTTGGGCATGGCGTTCACCGGTCAGGTGATGCGTTTCGACGCCGACGCTTATTGGGGGCTTGGCATCGGTGCGGCCGTCATGGGACGAGTCCCGTTTTTCGGTGGGAACTTGGTCAACCTGATGCTGGGCGGACCTATCATCGGTTCAGACACGCTTAGCCGCTTTTTCGCACTGCACGTTTTCATCATCCCCGGCACGCTGCTTGCCCTATTGAGCATGCACCTGCGTCTGGTTCTCGGGAAAGGCATCAACGAAGTACCGGAGCCAGGTGTGCTGGTAAAGCGCGAGACGTACGACGCTTACTACAAAAGGGTGTTGCGGGACCAAGGCGCACCGTTTGTGCCGGACGTCATCGACAAGGACCTGATCGCGAACGGTTTGATGCTGATCGCCATCGTCCTGTTAGCGCTCTTCCTGGGGCCGAAAGGTCCGGCCATTCCCGCCAACCCAACTGCCGTGATTTCGGAGGCACGCCCCGACTACCCGTTCCTTTGGCTGTTCGCCGCGGCGGCGCTCTTTCCGAACGGGTCAGAATTGCTGCTGTTTCTGATCCTGCCAACGATCGCGGTCGCCGCGCTTTTCCTGTTACCGTTCATTTCGGGCGAAGGCGAAAAGAACTGGCGACGTCGGCCGATGGCCGTGCTGACGGTGATCCTGACTTACCTTGGGATCGGTATGCTTACCTACGAAGGCCTGCAAGGACCTTGGTCGCCACACATGGAGGCCTGGAGTAACAACGTCATCCCCGCGAACTTTTTGCAGGGGCGCAGCCCCCTGGAATTATCAGGGGCGATCGTGTTCCAGAACAAGCAATGCCGCAATTGCCATTCGATCGGCCAGGACGGTGGCCAACGCGGTCCCAACTTGAGCGCCATCGGGGAGCGGCAGACCGAAGCTTACTTGGTGCGGCAAATCATCCAAGGCGGCGGCAACATGCCGGCGTACGGCAAAAACATGTCGCAGGAAGAGATCCGTGCCTTGGTGGCTTACCTGCAATCGTTGCGCCCGCCCGGTGTGCCGCCCGCGCGCGACCCCACCGACCCCGCGCCTCCTTTCCGGGCCGGTGTGAAAACTGCGGGCGCGCCCGCGCCAGCAGAAGCCAAACCAAAACCCGCCAGCGGCGACCAAGGGTAACGACTTAGGGCACCTTATTCTTGATGAGCCGCGCGGGCCAACCAGTGCCCGCGCGGCTTTTTCGTCCGTTGCGCAGGCGGTTAGTTCAGTCAATTCCAAATGGATTTAAGCAGTGCGATTTTCGGCTCGTGGACGTTCCGACCGGAACCGACGGTGGCGGTGGTGGTCGCCGGGTTGGTCTACCTTCGCGGGTGGTTGGCGGTTCGGCGCCTGGCACCGGCGCGCTTCGAGCCGTGGCGTTTGGCCTGTTTCGGAGCCGGCCTTTTCACCATCCTTTTCGCCATCTGTTCACCGCTGGACGCCTTCAGCCCGTTTCTGCTGTCGGTCCACATGGTACAGCACCTCTTGCTGATGATGGTGGCGCCACCCCTTTTACAGCTGGGTGCACCTTTCCTCCCGCTGTTGAGCGGCTTGCCGCGCTGGCTGACGCGCGACGTGGTTGGTCCGGTTCTCTCCCTACCCACCGTCAAAAGGTTAGGCCACCTGATCACCCACCCCGTGGTATGCTGGCTGGCTTACGTGGCCGGAACCCTCATCTGGCACCTGCCCCCCATCTACGAAGTCACGCTGCACTCCTCGAATTGGCATGAGGCGGAGCACGCTTGGTTCTTGCTGACTGGCCTACTCTTCTGGTGGCCCGTCATCCAGCCATGGCCTAGCCGCCCCCGTTGGCCACGCTGGGCCGCCATCCCGTACCTGCTGATTGCGGATTTCGCCAACACGGGCCTTTCGGCGTTCCTTTCCTTCTACGACCAGCCCCTCTACCCCAGTTACGGCGCCGTGCCCCGCTTAGGCGACATTTCCGCCGTCTCCGACCAGAACTTGGCAGGCGCCATCATGTGGGTGCCAGGCTCTCTGGCCTTCCTTATTCCGGCCGGCTTAATCGCTTACCAGTACTTCCTGCCGAAGCGGCGCGGCGCGGCGGTCTCTCCCCGCCCGAAAGGCGGGCTAGAGCGCGCGCGCGGCGTCACCGACCTTCTCGGCGGACGATTCAGCGGCCGGCTGCTGCGATCGATCGTGACCCGGCGTGTCGTCCAAACCGCCTTGTTGCTCCTGGCGGTGGTCGTGATCGCAGACGGTTTCTTCGGGCCGTCCCTCGCCCCGTTAAACCTCGCCGGGGTGCTTCCCTGGCTGCACTGGCGCGGGTTCACGATCCTGGCGCTGCTCTTGGTCGGCAACCTTTTCTGTTACGCCTGCCCGTTCACGTTCGTGCGGGATCTGGGGCGCCGTTTCCTTCCCGCCAACCGGCCGTGGCCGCGGTTTCTCCGCTCCAAATGGGTGGCCGTCGCGTTGTTGGCGACATACCTTTGGGCTTACGAGGCGTTCTCGCTTTGGAACAGTCCAGTCCTGACTGCATGGATCATCGTCGGCTATTTCGTTGCCGCCCTCGCCGTGGACGGACTATTCCGGGGCGCCAGCTTTTGCAAGTACGTCTGCCCCATCGGCCAATTTCACTTTTTTCAGTCGTGGTTGTCGCCCTTCGAAGTGAAGGTCCGGCAACCGGACGTCTGTCGGTCGTGCCGCACGCACGATTGCCTGCGGGGCAACGACCGCCAACGTGGTTGTGAACTGCGGCTGTTCCAGCCGCGTAAGCAGGGCAACCAAGACTGCACGTTCTGCCTCGATTGCGTGCGCGCTTGCCCGCACGACAACGTCGGCCTGTTGGCGGTGAAACCGGGGGCGGCGGTGGGGCTCGACCTGCCCGGTTCGGCGGTGGGCCGGGTCAGCCAAAGACGCGACCTACTCGCCATTGTGCTGCTGCTCGTGTTCGGCGCATACGCCAACGCGGCGGCCATGGCCGACCCTGTGGCTTTGGCCATCCAACGTCTGCGTCTTGGGTTCGGCCTACTTCCCTACCCCGTGGCCATCCTTCTTTTTTACGCCGCCGGTGTGGTGATCCTGCCGGGACTGCTCCTGGGCGCGTGCGCGGCCCTCAATCGAGCGATGGGACTGCGCGACCTGCCTACGGTCCCGCTTGTCGGCAATTTCTTGACCGCCCTGGCACCGCTTGGGGCGGCCATGTGGGCCGCTCACCTGCTGTTCCATTTGTTGGCTGGTTCTCACGCTCCGATCCCCGTCTGGCAACGGTTCCTGACCGACCTGCACTTGCTGCCGACCGGCTTGCCCATCTGGGCGCCCCGCAGCTGGGCTTTTCCGGAGGCGTTGGATTTGGAGATCGCCTTGTTGGACCTTGGATTCCTCATGGCCCTGCTCTGCACCTGGCGCACCGCCCGTCGCCTCTGCGGCGGCCGGCTGGCCTTGCGTGCGGCTCTGCCTTGGTCCGCCGTGGCGCTCCTCCTGTTTCTCACGGGACTTTGGATCGTTTTCCAACCGATGCAGATGCGGGGTCTGCTGGCATCATGAAAAGGCGCCGGATGCTCACCCTGGTTGCCGCGACTGGCCTCTGCGGATGGCCGACGGTCGGTTTCGCCGACGGGGGTGCGCTCCAGTTTTCGGAACGGGCTGGCCGCCTACAAATCTCCGCATTCACCAACCCTGGTGTGCCGACGGCGGGCAACCTCGAGGTCAATGTTTTGGTGCAGGATGCCGAAAAACGCGGCGCGCTGCTCGACGCCGATGTGCAAGGGAGCCTCCTGCCGGTGGATGCGCCATTGGGGGGCCGTTCCTGGGCGCCGCCCATCTGCACCGCCGTCACCACGTCGCACTTGGAGCGTTTTCCGCTCGTCCGCACCGTCGGACAAAACTTGCTTTACTACACGGCCACGGTCCATGTGCCGTCCGCTGGCCGTTGGCGTCTCGCACTCGACGTCCGCCGGCCCGCTGGCCCGGCCGTTGCAGCCGCGGGCGTGCTGGCGGTGGCTGAAGCCGGCGCACCCTGGACCGGCTACTGGCACCTCTTCGGCCTGCCCGCCGTCGCGATCGGGTTGTTTGCCGCCGTGCAGCAGCGCCGCGGTCGCCGCGGCGGCGCGGGCCTCACGCGTTCAACCGGCTTGCGACCAATGCCGCCGGCGTGCTGACCGTTCGGCCGCCGTATTTGGGGTAGATGAACTTGGCCGCAAAGCTGCCCTCGCAAGTCAGGCCCACGATTTCGCCGATCCCGGCTTGGGCCAGGGTCGCCAGCGACTCCTTCAACAGGAGAGATCCAAACCCGCGGTTGCGGTACTCAGGCAATACGCAAGGCCCGGAAACGAGGTGATGGCGGGCGTTCGCCGCGTCGTCGAGCAACGACGCCGCGATGACGTGGTTGCCATGGGTAGCCACCAAGC
>CAXUNV010000044.1:0-14090 GCA_964252355.1 uncultured Chthoniobacterales bacterium
GCCTTGGCTGAGGATCCGGAAAACGACCGGCAGTTGGCGTTACTTGCGATGGTGGACGCCGCCTTGGGACGCCGGGAGCAAGCCGTGCAGGAAGGGAGGCAGGCGTGCGCACGCCTGCCGGTGGAGACGCAGGCGGTGAGCGGCCCCACCCTGCGGTGCGCGCTGTGCGTGGTTTATGCGTGGACCGGTCAACCCGACTTGGCGCTGGCCGACCTAGGGGTGTTGGCGGGATTGCCGGCCGGCAGCAACCTGCCGAACCAACCGACCTACGGCGACCTGCGGCTGAACCCGCTGTGGGACTCGCTGCGTGGTGACCCGCGGTTCGATGCGTTGGTGAAGCGGTTGGCGCCGAAGGACGGGCGGAAACGCGAAGGCGGCCGCGGGGCGGAGGGTGCCGGGCCCGAACGACCCCGGCGGCGCGCACCGTGGCGGGCGGGTCTCGCCGGACACCTCTTGCCTTACCAGTCCTTTTTGGCGGAGCCGCACCCCAGGGTTGCTCCCACGGACTTCAGGGGAGCGCGGGCGTCCCGCCCGTTCACAAGCCACCGCCGTCGCTCACCCGTGGCTCAACCCAGACCTAGAGCGGCATTTTTTCTGAAATGTCGCCCTTACAAAGCGTGAGAACCCATTGAACACCTGCGCTTCCTCGGCCGCGCGAGACGTCCTCAGGCGCGGGAAGCGCGGTAACCCATGACACTTTTTATGGAAAGAAAAGAATCAATCCGACAGGAACAGGGCCTCGGCCTCGCCTCGGTTTCCCCAAGCGTTGGCGGCGATGCGCACCCAGGACCGGACAGGCTGCCGGCAGGGTTTGCGGAACGGGTACGCAGCAACCAAGAGAAGCTCGCCGCCAACCTCCAGGGAAGCTACGACTTCATCGTCTGCGGCGCGGGGTCCTCCGGTTCGGTGGTGGCGCGACGCTTGGCCGAGAACCCCGAGGTGACGGTCCTCTTGTTGGAGGCGGGCGGGGGCGATGACGCCCCGAGCGTGACGGATCCTTCGGTTTGGTTTACCAACCTCGGCACCGAACGCGACTGGGGGTTCCACGCCGAGCCCAACCCGCGGTTGCACGACCGGGCCATCCCGTTTTCCATGGGCAAAGGTTTGGGTGGCGGCTCGTCGATCAACGGCCTGTACTGGTCGCGCGGGCACCGGAGCGACTGGGACCATTTCGCGGCCGAGACGGGCGACCCTTCCTGGAACTACGAGTCCGTCCTAGGCATTTACCGACGTATCGAGGATTGGCACGGCGAACCGGACGCGGCGCGCCGCGGAACCGGGGGTTTGGTTTACGTCCAACCGCCGCCCGACCCGAACCCCATCGCCCCGGCGATGTTGGCGGCCGCGGCGAGCGTCGGCATCCCGACGTTTGCCGACCAGAACGGCGTCATGATGGAAGGTGACGGCGGGGCCGCGCTCGGCAACCTGCGGATCCGCGACGGCCGGCGTCAGTCAATTTTTCGCACCTACATTTACCCTTACATGGACCGGCCGAACCTGACGGTGCTCACCGGCGCCCTGGTTACCCGAATCTTGTTCGCAGGCAAACGCGCCACCGGCGTGGGGCTGACGCATGAGGGCAAATGCTACCTCATCCACGCGAGCCACGAGGTGGTGTTGTCCCTGGGGGCAATCCACACCCCCAAGCTGCTCATGCAGTCCGGCGTCGCCGACGCCGGGCGGTTGGCGCGGCACGGCCTTGCCGTCTTGCAACACCTGCCCGGCGTCGGCCGGAACCTTCAAGACCACTTTATGGTCGCGGGTTGCGTCTGGGAATACGCGACGCCCTTGCCGGTGCGCAACAACGCCGGCGAGGCGACGTTCTTTTGGAAGAGCGATCCCCGCCTCGACGTGCCCGACCTGCAGCCGGTCCAGGTCGAAATCCCGTACACCACCCCCGAGACGCAGGCCCGGTTTGCGCCGCCCGCGGAAGGTTGGTCGATCTCGCCGGGGGTGGTCCGGCCCAAGAGCCGAGGCGAGATCGTCCTCACAGGGCCAAACCCGGAAGATCCGGTCAGGATCAACGCCAACACCCTCGCCGAACCCGAGGACCTCACGGCCGTCATGCGCTGCGTCGAGCTCTGCCGCGAGATCGGCAACGCGCCGGCGCTGCGCCCCTTTGCCAAGCGCGAGGTGATGCCCGGCAACTTGCGGGGTAAGGCGCTCGAAGGGTTCGTCCGGGACGCGATCGTCACGTACTGGCACCAGACCTGCACCGCCAAGATGGGGCGCGACGAGTCGTCGGTGGTCGACGGCCGGCTCAAAGTTTACGGCATTGACGGATTGCGGGTCGCCGACGGGTCGGTCATGCCGCGCGTGACGACCGGCAACACCATGGCGCCGTGCGTCGTCATCGGCGAGCGCGCCGCCGAGTTCCTGAAGGCCGAGCACGGCCTGTGACGACTTGGCGGGTACGGGATGGCCGTGCGCGTGAGGGTTTGTTATCTGGAATGAGTTATCCACCCCCTTTTATGAGCAACGATGAACGGATCGAACAACTGAGCCGAGATTTGTTGGAGGCTCTTCACGACAACGCCGGAGGGCACCCAGGGTGTCGGCCGGTCCATGCCAAAGGGGCGATGTGCCTCGGAACATTCGTGCCGACCGCGGAAGGCAAGGCGTTGACCCGTGCGCCGCACGTCCAGCGGAACTCCGTCCCGGTGATCGTCCGTTATTCGAACGACGCCGGCGACCCGGCGAAGGCCGACAACGATCCCGCGACCGCCAGCCCCCGCGGGTGCGCGCTGCGGTTCCAGCTCGGCGAACACGAGCACACCGACATCATCGCGCATTCCACCAACGGGTTCCCCGCGCGGACGGGTGAGGAATTCCTTGCACTGCAGCGGGCCGTCGCCGCCAGCGCACCGGGTGCGCCCAAGCCGACGCCCATCGAGCGCTTCTTGGAGGCGTACCCCGCGGCCAAAAGGTTCGTGATGACCCCGAAGCCGATCCCGACGAGTTTCGCGCACGAGTCTTTTTTCGGGCTGGTGGCGTTGCGGTTCACCAACCGGGAGGGCATCAGTCGGTTCGGCCGTTTCCGGTTGCTGCCCGAAGCCGGCAACGAGTACCTCGACGACTCCGCCGCCGCGGCGAAAGACCCCAATTTCCTTTTCGAGGAGTTGGATGCGCGCCTAAGCCGCGAGCCGATCAAGGTGAAAGTGGTGGTGCAATTGGCAGAGCCGGGGGACACCGTGAACGACGTGACGGTCCAGTGGCCGGAAGAACGACCGCAGATCCAACTCGGCACCGTCACCCTGACGAAGCGGGTGTCGGAAGATGACGAAGGAAAGCGACGCATCATCTTTGATCCGATCCCGCGCGTCGACGGCATCGATCCGACGGACGATCCACTCTTCGAGATCAGGTCGGCCATTTACCTGTTGAGCGGGCGTCGGCGCCGGGCGGAGTCGGCGGCTTTGGCGCACGCCAAGGCATGACAAGTCAACCGGCATACCCGCAACGCCGTGTCCGCCACCCATAAGTCTTATGCCAAGCTGCAATCGGAGATGCTCTCCTCGGTCCAAGGCACCCACTCGGAATCAGGCGAGGGGACGCTTGACCGGTATGCCGCCCGTTTGCAGGAAATCATCGACGGGCCGAGCGGCCGCGCGCCCCGCCCCCCCCCCCCCCCCCCCGGCCCCAAGTACGGGGGTCACGAGATCGACCCGGAACGGCGCTGATCCTCTCGGCCCGACAACATGAACACGCCACCAGATACCCGAAAACCTGACAACGCCGCGCCCTCGGACGGTTCCTTGCATCCCGGACCGGCGGCTGACGCCAAGCCCCTGCGGCTCGCCAGGATCGCGCCGTTGGTGTTGCGCTGGGCATTGGGGTTGACCCTGCTCTCGGCGGTGGCCGACCGCTTCGGTTGGTGGGGGCCGCCCGGAGGTCCCAACGTCAGTTGGGGCGACTGGGCGCATTTCGTCGCTTACACGGCCAAGGTCAACGGGTTCTTGCCCAGCAGCTTGGCGCCGGGGTTAGCCCTCCTGGCCACGGCGGCGGAGGTCCTGTTGGGCGTGGCGCTCCTTCTCCGGTGGTTCCCTCGGGTGGTGGCGGGCGCAACCTGCCTGCTGCTGGCAAGCTTCGCCGCAGCCATGGTCCTGTCGTTTGGGATCAAGGCACCGCTGAACTTTTCGGTATTCGTCGATGCCGCGGCTGCGCTGCTGCTTTGGGCGATGCCGGCGACTTTGGGGACCCGCCAGTCTCCTGCCGGGGTAACCGATGAACGCGTGACGCCACCATCTCACAACCAATTGCGAAACCTGCCATGAACGACGTAGGTAAAGTCGATCTTGTCCTCAGCCTCTATTAAGCGTTGGGCGACCGGGACCTGCCTGCCCTGTCGGCGGCGATTGATCCCAAGATCACCATCTACCAAACGGAGCAGCTGCCTTGGGGTGGCACCTATGAAGGCGAGGCAGGGCACAGGGCTTTCCTGGCCAAACTCTTTCAGCACGTCCAGTCGGAGGTGACTTTGGAAAAACTTTTTGAGGCGGGAGACCGGGTGGTGGCCATCGGCAGAACCGTGGGGGAGACGCGGGCGGGTCAAGTGCCGTTCAACGTGCGGGTGGTGCATGTCTGGACCGTGGTCGACGGCAGGGTCGCCCGGTTTGAAGCGTACATAGACACGCCGGCGATGCTGCAGGCGCTACGCGGATGACAGATGGCAAATGACGAAGGCCAAAGGCGGGGTGGCGTCCAGGCCAACCCCCCGTTGCCTCTTTGCGTCGTGGCGTGAGGTTCTCTGTCCGCTCAGCCCTCGATCGGTTTCTTGGCGCGTTGCGCCAGGACGTGCTTCAAAAACGGCGTTTTGTAGTTCTCAAACACGGCGGTGACGATGGCGGCATCATCCGCCCTGCCCGTGCCAGGGATGGTGTCCGGGATGATGTCGACGTTCTTGCGCAAGTAGAGAAGCGCGAAGGCAGCCTCGGCGACGGCGGTGTAGGGGATGTCGCGGCTGAGCCCCGCGTGAAAGTCCTCGATGAGTTCGGCCAAAAATTCGACCTGATCCGGCAGGTGCGGGAAACCTTCGATCTGGGTGACGGCCAGCCGGATGTCCGGCAAGAGGCGTACCAGCTTGTCGAGGTTGGTCGGGGTGATGCGGCGCGCGCCGTCGGTGATGTACTGCTTGATGAGTTGCTGGTTCATGGTCCGCGGCGGGCAGCGTATCACGCCGCGCCGAAAACGGAAGGACTCACACGGCGCCACGGCGAGGGAGGGAGAGGGAGTTTACGTTTGCGGTTTGCGGTTTGCGGTTTGCCGTAGGGGCAGCGCGCCGCGCCTGCGACGCTGCGAGAGGAAGAGTGTTTCGCTTTTGGCTCGCGGCGTTCATTGGCCAAACCGCTGGCGCAGGGCTGTGACCACCTCGTCCAGTTTTGAGGCGTCGCGGCCCAGGCCGCGGGCGAGGTCGGGTCGGCCGCCGCCTTTGCCGCCGAGCGCGCCGCAAACTTCGCCGACGAGTTTGCCGGCGTGCAGGCCGCGCGCGGCCGCCTCCACACCGACGTAAGCTTGAACGGCCACCCCGGCGTCACCGGGCCCGAGGAGGACGGCGACACCGGCATATCCCTTGCTTTTGAGGTTTTGGGCGACCGTTTGCAGAAAGTCGCCGGAGGCAGCCGGGACGGTTTCGACGAGGGCGGGTTTGGACAAATCAAAACGCGCCAAAAGTTCGTTGGCTTGCCGCTGGAGCGCCACGGCGCGTTCCCGGTCGAGTTCCTTTTTCAGCTCCAGCGTTTCTTTTTGCAGGGCGGCGACGCGCGCGTCCTTGTCGGCGGCCAGCGCCTGGACGTGGTCGTACGCGGTCAGGCCGGTGACGGCTTCGATCCGGCGGACCCCGGCGGAGATGGCGCCTTCGCTGACGATTTTGAAGAGGCCGAGTTGACCGGTCCGGGTGACGTGGGTGCCGCCGCAGAGTTCCATGGAGAAGCCGTTAAGCTCGTGCCGGTTTCCGCCGATCTGGACGACGCGGACGCTTTCGCCGTATTTTTCGCCGAAGAACTGCATGATCTCGGGGCGGGACTTCACCTCGGCGTACGGCTTTTCAGTCCAGAAGACCGGTTCGTTGGCGATGACCTGGGCGTTGACCAGCCGTTCGACCTTGCCCAGTTGATCGGGGGTCAGGGGCGCGCTGTTGAAATCGAACCGGAGCCGGTCCGGCCCGACGAAGGACCCTTTCTGGCTGACGTCGCGGCTGACGACTTCGTGCAACGCCCAGTGGAGCAGGTGGGTGGCGGTGTGGTTGGCCTCGATCTGCCGGCGGCGCGGCGCGTCGACGGCGAGGGTGACGGCTGTCCCGACAGGAACAACGGCCTGTTTGGAAAGCTTGAGCAAAAATGTGTGGCCCTCCTTGACGGCACCACTGACATCGAGGGAGACCTCAGCTCCGTTGTCGTCGATCACAAGTTGGCCAGTGTCACTCACTTGGCCGCCCATCTCAGCGTAGAAGGGAGATCGGTTGACCGCAGCGAGTCGGGCGTCATCACGTTCGACGACCGCCTGCACGACCGCAAAAGTTCGATCGTGATCGAATCCAACGAACTCGGTGGGTTCAGCAAGTTTTACGGAGGGAAGTGCTGAAAGGGTCCCACGCCCCTGCATGTGCACGGCGAGAGACCGTTCCCGCTGTGCTTCGACGAGGCGCTCGACCTCGACGTTGTTCAGGCTCAGCCCGCGTTCGCGGGTGAGCACTTCGGTGAGGTCGAGCGGAAAGCCGTAGGTGTCGGAAAGTTTGAAGGCGACGTCGGCCGGGAACTCCCGAGTCGTTTCCGCCGCGGCCGCCGCCTCTTCGAACATGCGCAGGCCGCGGTCCAGGGTCCGGTTGAAAAGCGCTTCTTCGGCCCGGAGGGTTTCGACGATCCGGTCCTGGCCTTTGCGCAGTTCGGGAAAGGTGTCGCCGAACTCTTTTATCACGGTCGGCGCCAACCGGTCCAAAAACCCTTCCGAACCGAACCCGAGCGTGCGGCCGAACAGGACGGCCCGGCGCAGGATCCGGCGCAGGACGTAGTTGCGGTCCGTGTTGCCGGGGAGGATGCCGTCGGCGATGGCGAAGGAAAGCGCGCGAACGTGGTCGGCGACAACGCGGAAAGCCACGTCGACCTTTTCGGGTTCGGAAAGGTTGGCGCGCGACGCTGGTAAGGTGCCGCCGTATTGACGTCCGCTCAGCTCGGCGATCCGGTCGAACAACGGTCGAAACACGCCGCCGTCGTAGTTGGACGTGAGTTTGGTAAAGTCCTGAAAACCGCGCGTGCCCGCGACGATGCCCGCGACCCGTTCAAAGCCCATGCCGGTGTCGACGTGTTTGGCGGGCAGCGGGGAAAACGTGCCGTCCGGATTGGCGTTGAACTGGATGAAGACCAAATTCCAGATCTCCATGCAGGCGGGGTCGCCCGCGTTGACCAACGCGCCGGCGGTATCCCCTTTGGGCGTGAGGTCGATGTGGACCTCCGAACAGGGACCGCAAGGGCCGGTGTCGCCCATCATCCAAAAATTGTCTTTGCGGTTGCCCGGCACGACGTGCACGGCCGGGTCCAGCCCCGCCGAACGGAACCGGTCGGCCCAGGCGTCGTGCGCCTCCTGATCGAAAGCGGCCGGATCACCCGGTCCGGGTTGGTAAACGGTGGCGTAGAGCCGCGCGGCCGGGAATTTCCAACGTTCCACGAGGAGTTCCCAAGCCCAGGCGATCGCCTCTTTTTTGAAGTAATCGCCGAAGCTCCAGTTCCCCAGCATTTCGAAGAGGGTCTGGTGGTAGGTGTCGAAACCGACGTCGTCGAGGTCGTTGTGTTTGCCGCCGGCCCGGATGCATTTCTGGGTGTCGACCGCGCGCGGCGGTTGGTACGGCGCCTTCTCCTGACCAAGGAAGATCGGCACAAACTGGTTCATGCCGGCGTTGGTGAAGAGCAGGTTGGGGGTACCTGTCTTGCTTGGATCCAAGCTCGACGACTTCACGACGGTGTGACCCTTCTCCTGGAAAAACTCGAGGAACGACTGACGGATTTCGTTGGCGGTCATTTCGGACAGAGGTCCACCCATGCCACAGATCCGGACGGATTAAAGGCGGGAGACGATCCGCAGAACACGAATACGACGCAGAAGGCTATCCACAGATTAAGGGTATTGAGGGGATTACGGAGGGGGACTGCCGTACGCGTGCGTGCCCCGAGTTTCGAGGACGCTTGCCTTCTGGAGACAGACCTGTGTCTTTTTCAGTCTGAATCTGCGTTGATCTGCGTAATCTGTGGACCTTCCTCAGGGTGTTCTGCGGATCGTCTCTTAGGAAAGGGTGTCTAGGACGGTCCGGACCTGATCGAAGCCGGCACGGAGAAGGAAGTCGGACCGGCGACCAAAGCTCTTTATGCCCAAGGTGTAAAAACCGGGTTCGGGGTGGGCGAGGGTGGCGGCACCGACCGCGGGGGTTTTCAGGCAATCGCCGCCGGCTTCGCCCAAAAGGAGGGCAGCCAACGGGTAAGTGCCTTCCGTGGCCCAACAGGTTTGCACTTGGAGTTCGCGGAGGAGTCCGAGGTCCGGGCGGAACCCCGTGGTGGCGTGGACGCGGTCCACGGAAAAAGTGCGGGTGCGGCCGTCGCCCAGGGAAAAGTCGACTTCGATTTCGGAGCGGTTTTGGCGCAAGGCGCGGACGGTTGCCGGCGCGACGACGTCGACGATCCCGGAGGTTTGCGCCAAGCGGTTGGCGCGGCGCACGAGCCGGTCCCGCTCGGGCAAAGGGTCGTCCGGTACGGGGGTAAACGGCGCGTTCTTGATCGGTTTGCGGATCACCCAGGCGATATGGGCGGCGCCACCCTCGGCCAAGGCGCAGACCAGGGTCGCGGCGCTGTGACCCGCACCCACGACCATGGCGCGCGTGCCGGCCGGGTCTCCGACGGGCGCGGCGCCGTAGGCGATGGCGTCGCGCAAGGAGCGTTCGCCCATGGCCGGCAGGCCGCCCGGGCCAAGCGGGTTCGGGTTGGCGTAATTGCCGCTGCAATCAAGGACGACATCGGCGGTGTGCAGGCGTTCCTCGTCGCCTTTCTGGACCAGAAGGGTAAACGGAACCGTGGCGCGTCTCGGTTCCATGATGGCGTCCCCCTTACCCAAACCTTCACGCGCCACGGCAACCACGGTCGTGCCGGTGCGCACTGCGCCATCCAAGCTCTCGGCCAAAGGTTGCAGGAAATTTTCTCGGTACTGGGCACCGGTGAGGAGGTCATCAGGCGCAGGTGCCTGGCGGCCGTGGCGGGAGAGGTGGGCGAGCGCCTCGGCGGAGGCGTTCATGCCGAAAGGTGAGAACATCCGGACATGACCCCACGCGCCCACGGAAGAGGCGACGGGACCGGCCTCAAAGAGAACGGCCTCATGACCGCGCCGGGTCGCCTGTAAGAGGGCCTCCAACCCGACCGGCCCACCGCCGACGATCGCAATCCGTTTGGGCATGGCGCAATTATTGCGCAAAATTGCCAAGATCGCGCGCGATTGCGCAAGACTGGAGGACCCGGAGCCAGGAGTGACTTCAGCCCTTCCGGAGCGTTGGCGGAGTCAGGCCCTAAACGGGCCGCCACCAGCCCACCTCTCGAGCCCACACCGAGGGTTCTTCAAACCTTGGCAATCTTGCGCAATCACGGCGGTCTTGCGCAATCTTGGCAATTTCTTCTACGTCAGCGCCGTTTGGCGACGTCTTCGTCGAGGGCGGCCTTCACCGCCACTTCAAGCTCGTCGTATAGGCCCTGGTCCGCCTTCAGCGTCTCTTTGGCGGCGTCACGGCCCTGTGCAAGCTGTGCGCCCTTGTACGAGATCCAAGACCCACGTTTTTCCAAGATGTTCTTCTCCAAAGCAAGGTCGAGCAGGGCGCCCACGTTGGAGATACCCTCGTTGTACATGATGTCGAACTCGGCTTCCGTGAACGGCGGGGCGACCTTGTTCTTCACCACCTTCACTTTGGTGCGGTTGCCTGCCACGGTGCCGTCCGTCAGCTTGATGGCGGCGATCCGGCGGATGTCAACGCGGACGCTGGAGTAAAACTTCAACGCCTTACCTCCCGGGGTGGTTTCCGGGTTGCCAAACATAACCCCGATTTTTTCGCGGATCTGGTTGGTGAAGATGCAGCAGGTGCGCGCCTTGGCGATGAGGGCGGTGAGCTTACGCAAGGCGGCGCTCATGAGGCGGGCTTGGGCGCCCACGGTGGCGTCGCCGATCTCGCCTTCCAATTCGGCTTTGGTGACCAGGGCCGCGACGGAATCAAGCACGATGACGTCCAGGGCGTTGGAGCGGATGAGGGTCTCGCAGATGCGCAACGCCTCTTCGCCCGAGCTCGGTTGGGAGACCAGCAGGTCGTCGAGGTTCACGCCCAAACGGCGGGCGTATTGCGGGTCCAAGGCGTGCTCGACGTCGATGAACCCGGCCAACCCGCCCCGCCTCTGGGCCTGGGCGATGGCGGTGAGCGTCAACGTGGTTTTGCCGGAAGATTCCGGGCCGAAAATCTCCACGATGCGTCCGCGCGGAAAGCCGCCCACCCCCAAGGCGCGATCGATGAGGATGTTCCCGGTCGGGATCACGTCGATGGCCGTAACTTGGTCGTCGCCCAAGCGCATGATGGCACCTTCGCCGTAGTCCTTGGCGATCTGCTGAAGCGCCATGTCGAGGTTCTTCTTGCGGGCGTTGGACGCCGGGTCCGCCGCGATCGCCACATCGTTGTTTTTAGAAGCCATGTTCTTGTAAGATCCTTGCCGAGAACGGGTAAGAGAGCGGATGGTACTGAAGGAAAGCGTTTACGGAAGGCCGCTGAACGCAGCCCGGAACGCGTGCGAACCACCGCCCTCAACGGGTTCGAAAGTGTATCCGAACCTCTCCGATTTTCAAGGTCAGGATGGGATAAGAATTGCGCAAGATCGCCCTTCACCTCGCGCGTGATTGCCAAGATGGGGAAATGCAGAAAAGCCGGAGCGTGGCACCGGCCGTATGCCGACAGAAAAAAAAGCGCCGCGGCGTTCGCCGGGGCGCTTGCTGCCCTAACGCCACGACCGAGAGGGTCGCGGCGTCTTCCTTGGGGTGACGTGAATCCTTTAGCTCAGGGTGATCCGGCGCGGCTTCACGCTTTCCGCCTTCGGCAACACCACGGTCAACACGCCGTTGTCGATCTTGGCGGTGACGCGGGAAGCGTCGATGGACGGGTCCAACTCATAAGCACGCCGGAAATCGTGCTCGCGGCGCTCGCGGTAGACCGGCTGGCCGCTGACCGTCAGCGGCGTGCGGTGACCGACGAGGGTGAGTTGGCCGTTGTCGACGGTGATTTCCACACCGTCTTTGGAAACGCCGGGCATTTCGGCCCGGAGTTCAAAGCCGTCCTCCGTCTGGCGGACGTCGACCAAAGGGGTGGTGTAATAACGGGTCGCGTCCTCTTTCTGGGCCGTAGCGACTTCGTTGGGTTGAGTGGAGAGAGTGCTCATGTTGAGGGATCGGGGTTGGCGATGACCTGCCGCCTAAATGGGCGTGGGCCACCGCGGTTTAAGAGGGATTAGCTGACGGAGACTTCGATCTGTTTCGGCTTGGCCTCTTCGGCTTTCGGCAACTCGACTTTCAAGATGCCGTCCTGAAAGCTGGCGCGAACCTTGTCGGCGTCGACCGCCGCGGGCAGGGTGACGGTGCGGCTGAACCGGCCAAACGAACGCTCGGACCGGGCGCCTTCCTTGCCAGCCACCTCGCTTTTACGCTCACCCGAGATGGTGAGGGCTCCTTGGTGTAGCGAAATTTCGATCGCATCCTTCGCGAAGCCGGGCAGCTCGGCCACGACCGTGAAGTGCTCTTTGTCTTGGTAGACGTCCAAAGCGGGTGACCAGCCGCTGAGCGAGCCTGGGGTCCGGAAATGCGGGCCAAACGAGGCGTCGAACAGCTGGTCCATCTCTTCACGGAGCGAAGCGAAACGGTTGTAAGCCGACGATAGCTCAGATTGCGGGTACCGTTGGTAACGGACGATATTCATAGGGTTAAACCTCCTGACGATGGTCATTAACGACAGTAAGAGGTAGCTTAGGCCATGCCATTAACGCTGATGAGCTTAAGTTGCTTGCCGTCAGGAACTTATATGATTCTACGATCTTGCCGGACACCCGGATTCGAGACATTTTGTCTCAGAGCCGGGTCAGGCTTGGGCAAGTGTGTCAGAATGTCTCTCGGGGCTGCGTGACCGGGTTCCGAGCTTGCCCAAGGCCCACAAGTTGGCGAGGAGGAACAAGCCGTACGTGGGCAGGGTGACGCGGGCCCCGCAAAACGTCAGGGCGCAGTTTACGACCACGGCCAACGCGCCAACACCCACCCAAGCCAAAGGCAGCATCCTTGGTTCCGTCGCTCCTTGCTGGCGATCCCGCCAGAGCCCGAGCAGGGTGAGGACCGTCGCCGTGATCCCCAGCAGGCCGATGGGCAAACCAGCGCCGAGACGGAAGTACGGGGGAGGCTGCGTCGGCTGGGCGGCGTCTCCCGCCAAGCCGCGCAGGTGACGGATGGCAGCGAAGCGCGCTTCTTCCCGACGGGCCCGCAACCAGTCCGTCGACAGGAACGGTTCGGCGCTCAGGTCGGCCGGGCTAAACCGGAGGGAGCGGCTGAAATCGTCGAGGACTTGGCGGACGAACGCCGGGTCGGGTGCGCGCAGGACGGCTATGGCGAGCCGGTTAAGCCGGCGTTCGGCGGCGGGGCGCCGCGCGTTTGGGTCGGTGACGCCGGCAGCCGCGAGTTCGGCGTCGAGGGCTCTGAAGATCATTTCGGGATCGTAGGGCCTGTCGGCGTCCAGGGTGGCACGAACCGTCTCGAGCGCCCTCGTCGTCAACGGATCCGCCAGCCGGGTTTCGGTTCGACCGAGGAAAAGGCGGCGGGTTTCCGGCGTCAGGCCGGAGAGGAAGCCAAGGCGCCACTGGAAGGCGTAGCCCATGCGGGAGACGTTGGCGGTGCCGGTCTGGCGGCAAAGGAGGCCAACGACGGCTGCAGCCAATCCGTACGCCAGGAGTCCCAAGGCACCCCGGCCAAGGAGGCGCGACAGGCACGCGCGAGTGCCCCGGGGCCTGCGGCGAGGGTTCCACGCCGTCGCGGACGGCGCGCCGAAGAGTGTCTGGAGGGCCGGCAGGGCAATCAGCACCGCTTGGATGTGCCGGGTGAGAATGCCCGCAGTGAGCGAGGCGAGCACGCGCAACGCTTCGGTCGGCCCTGGCGCTTCCGCCAACTGGGTGAGCGTGACGGCCGTCCAGAGGAGGGTGACGTTGCCCAACGCCTCGGACCCGACGCACTGGGCGAAGGCGTACCAGGGCGGGGAAAGGACGAAGGCCACGGCGCAAACCCACACCTTTCGCCGGCAACCGCACCCAAACGCGCGGCAAACCCGGTAAAGCGCCCAGACGAGCAGCGCGTGTTGGCAGGCGACGAGTGCGAAGATGGCGGCGTCCCGCAGCGACCCTTGCCCGTGCGGGACCGGAAACGCCGCCGATCCGCCAAAAAGGGCGAGCGGCAGCCGCGCCGCCAACGGGTAAAGCGGCGGCCATTGCAGGATGGTGAGGTAGCTGAGTTTGCCAGTGACATGGTAAAAACCGTCGCAGTCGCCCCAGAGCGGTGGAACGGTCAGCAGGGCGTAGAGACTTGGTCCCGCCAACAGCAAGAGCAACCCGAGGCGGTGAGACCAAACGCGCCGTGCCACTGCGCAGGACGGCGTAGATGACGTGGGGGCGTAAGGGCTTGGCATGGGGTGGTTTGTCGGCTGTCGACGGCGGCGTTCATCACGGTGGCCATCGGCGTTGCGGCGCCCGTGCAACGGCGGTAGCCTCCTGGCGCCATGGGGGACGCGCAAGCGCCGGAACGTTGCGCGGCGCGATCTCGGCGCGGCCTCAACGCCCGCTTCGCTTGGTGGCAAAGGACCGTGGAGGTCTCGATACAGGCGGGTTCGCGAGGAGCTTTGGGCGTTGGACGACTGCAAACGCCTGTCCGCTGGCGCGCCGTTTGGCCGGAATCGGTGCGGCTCGAGGGCTTCCCGCCTGGGCCGCGGCGGTTGGCGTCCGATCCGGCCTGGGTAACCCGGCTGCCCGAGACGATCTTCGCGTTCGACCGTAACGGCGACCTGT
>CAXUNV010000044.1:14100-15798 GCA_964252355.1 uncultured Chthoniobacterales bacterium
ACTCGTCCGGTGCTGCGCCTGCCGGTCGTCTTGCCCGGCGGTTGGCGCGAGGCGCTCGTCCTGCTGGGGGCGGGTGCCGCGTTGGCTGGGTTGGCCTGGGGTGCGCCGAGCGCCGCGGATGCCGGGCGGCGTCTGCTGAACGCCGGCCGCGCCGCCGCCGTTTTCGCAGGTCGCCACCCCGGGGCGTTCCTCTGCGCTCCGTCGCTCTACCTTTTGATCTTTTACCCGCCGCTTTGGAAGGACGTCGACGCCAACGGCCAGCTGCTTGCGCCGGTCTCCGCCGCGAACCTTTTCCACTTTCCCGCGTTGTTTTGCATGGCCGGACGGCTGCCGTTCTGGCTGCCGCATTTCTGGGCGGAACCGTTTCATCCATTCGGCGAGCAGCACCCGGATCTGGTTGGGGTGTACGCGTTCGTCGTGCTGCAACATGCCGCCTTGGTGGCAGGCTTTGCCGCTTACCTGAAGGTGGCGGCGGCGGAGCCGTTTTGGCGAGGCATTGGGGTGGGACTCCTCTGGGGTGCGCCCGGTTTATACCTGCAAGCCCAGGCTTGCGGTTCGGAGGGTCTGAGCCTGGTCGCGACGACGTTCCTCCTGGCGAGCGGCTTGCGCTGCTGTGCGGGTGGTCGTGCCGTCGGGCCTTGGCTGGCGTACGGCGCCGCGCTGACGCTCGCCATCGGGAGCCGGCACATCAACGTGCTGTGGGCGGGTTGGTTGCCGGTGACGTTGGGGTGGCGCGCCCTCCGGCTTTGGCAGCGCAACGACGCCTTGGCGGGCCGGCGCGCCCTCGCCGGGACCGGCGCCGCCCTGCTTGCCCTGGGGTTTGGACTCGGGTTTAATCGGGCGTTTGCCGACGGGTTGGGCGCACGCTTCGGAATTGAGGCACGCTCCACCCTGGGACGTACCTTGAGTGACCGGATCGGCACTTTTCTACGGCGGTTGACCCCCGAGGAGCGGAGACGGCTGGCGGAGCAGGTCGCGGCGCGGACGGCCGATCCCGCGGTACAAGCCGCGGTCACGATCCAAGCGTCTCAAGGCACCTACCATGCCGGGGGTGCGCCTGCCCTCGCCGACGCGTTGGCGCGCTTGGGACGGTCCGGCAATGGCGGGGATGCCGAACGCGACCGGGTAGAACTCCGGGCGATGCTCCTTTACCTGCGGACTCTGCACCCCAAACTGCTCGGGGTCATCGCAAAGGACGTTTGGCGAGGCCTGACACGCGGGAGCAGTGGCAACCTTGGCATGTCCACCTTTGCGGCGAACCTGTTCGCGGCGGAAATGGCCGCCCGGCATCCCGGGGATTTGGCGCCGCCCACGGAACTGCGGAGCGCGCATCTGCCGGACGCGGTCGTCTGGTATGACGGGGCCCGGGCCGACCGTTACCTAAAGCTTTTCCGCAGGGCGAGGGTTTTGGAGATCTTGTCGGTCCAACTTGCGCTCTGGTCGTGGGTGTACTGGCAGAGAGGGGTGCGGTTTGCCGATCTGTGGCCTCACGTCGCCGCCGTCGCCACAGCCACTGGCGTGTTTGTGGCCACGTGCGTCTGCGTCTACTACATGGACCGCTACGTCCTGCCGCTCTTTACGGCCGGGTGGCTCTCCTTAGTGCCCGTGCTGGAATTGGCTTTCGGGCGTGCGTCACGCGGGACCTTCTCCGGGACGGGGAGAGGCGTGCGGGCAGTCCCGCGTTCCGAGAACGCGGGG
>CAXUNV010000045.1:0-15705 GCA_964252355.1 uncultured Chthoniobacterales bacterium
CAACAGGCCCTGCCGCTCTTGCGGTGGGGCTTGGTCGATGGCATTGCGCGCGGCCTCGTGAAATTGGTCGTCCGGCAGTTTGCCCAGGTATTCCGTGGCGCTCTGGTGGTAGGTTTGGCTGTCGAACTGGCGGTCGTCGGGGTGGTCTGAGACGAACCGGTCGTGGAGTTGTTCGGCTTCGCGATCGTCGATCGTGCCGCCGCCGCCGAAGCGGTTCATGAAGTCGTCAACGGTTCCTGGCATAGTCGATTGGAGGGGGATGTGCTCTGTCTACGGTCACGCCGGAGCCTTAGCGCTCCGGCGTGTAAGTCATATCGCGGGTTCGGGCGTTCAACCGACCGGTGCCGATCTTGCGCGGCGGATTGGAGGGAGCGTAGGCCAGGACGGTAAGGTCTTGGCCAGGAAAGGTGCGCGCCATCTGGGTGAGGATGCTGCGCATGAGCGCCGAAATTTTATCCAGTTCGACCGTTCGGCTGAGGATGAGGCCGAGTTCGTTCTGTTCATTGAAAACCGCACGCTCGAAGGTGCGTCGGTCCGGATCGGCTTTGCGCAGCCGGTTAAGGAACGCGATCTGCCGCCTCAGCTCACCTTGCGCCCCAGGTGCGGCGGCGTTCGGCGGCTGGCCGGCGTCCGGCGGTGCGAAAAGGTCCTTGAGCGACGCCGCTTGGCTGCCGCTCCCCACGATCCCCAAGGCACCGCAGAGAAGCAGGAGGGATGACACCCGGCGGATAAAGGTTCGCACCCCCGCAGTTCGCAAATGGATCGAGAGATGAGCGCACCGAGTTGCCACGGTGGCTGGTTTGGCCCGGCCGCGGCCCACGTGTAAGAGCCGCCGGGCAGTCTGCCCTGCGCCGCCTCACCGACAAACCTGCGCTTGACGCGCCTGCCCTGGGAGCCATCGTCCGGTCACGTGCCCCCGCCCCGCGACATTCGCGTGGGCGAATGGCCCGACCGATGAAACCGGCGATTGGCTACGCGTTGTTGGGAGTCAGCGGCTTCGGCGAGTTTTGCCTCGAGCACTACCGAGACCTCCAGGGCCTGCGGTTGGTGGCCGTCTGGAATCGCACACCGGCGAAGGCGGCGCAATTGGCTTCCCGCTACGGGCTGCGACATCACCCGACGGTGGAGGAGTTGGTGTCCGACCCTGAAGTCGACCTCGTGCACGTCGCCACGATCCCATCGTTGCATGCCCACCATGCCTGGGCGGCGCTGGACCGGGGCAAGCACGTGTTGTGCGAAAAGCCGTTGGCCACCTGCGTCGAGGACGCCGAAGGGTTGCTGGCGCTAGCCGACGAGAGAGGAGTTCGGTTGGGCATCAACTTCGTGATGCGTTTCAGCCCCTTGTGGGTACCGGTGAGGACGCTGGTCCAAGAGAGGTTGCTCGGCGCGCCGCTGCGTGCGGAAGTGGTCAACTGCGCCGGGGACGCCGGGCTGCCCGAGGGCCATTGGTTTTGGGACGAGAGCCAAAGCGGCGGCATCTTCGTCGAGCACGGCGTCCATTTCTTCGACCTGCTGGCGTCGTGGTTTGGGGCGGGCGGCACGGTGACGGGCGCGGACCGGGGTCGCCGGCCCGGCACCGCTCTGGTGGAACAGGTCTCATGCAACGTCCGTTACGACGATCAGACCAGCGCAGGCTTCTACCATGGCTTTCACCAGTTGGCCTGCCTCGATCGTCAGCAGGTTCGGCTGATCTTTGAACGCGGCGAACTGGTCCTTTCCGGCTGGGTCGCCGGGAGCTTGCAGGGGCGCGCAGCCCTCGACGGCGGGTCCCTGCAACGGATCCAGGCGCTCTTTCCCGGCGCCCACCTGACGAGAGAGGGCGAAACGTCCGGGCGCTTACGCGGACGCGGCCGGGACGTGCCCGTCGAGGCCGTGGTGCAGTTTTCCTGGTCCGATGGGCGCGACGGCCAGACGCTTTATGGGAGTGCCCTCCGCGACCTGCTGGCGGATCTGCTGGAAGGTGTGCGCAATCCCGGGCACGCGCTCCGGGTCGGGGCACCCGAGGGTTTGGCGGCGCTGCGGCAAGCCTCTTCTGCACGCGAACGGAGCCAGCGAACGGACGTATGACCGAACCGTTGGGGTACGGGTTGATTGGTTGCGGCGGCTTCGGCCTTTTCTGCTTGGAACAGTACCAGGCCATGCCGGACCTCCGGTGCGTGGCCGTGGCGGACGTGGACGCCGAGCGCCGGGGCGCGGCGGCGGCACGGTTTGGCTTGCCGGCGTGTGCCTCACCTGAGGCGCTGCTGGCGCGTCACGACGTCGATCTGGTGCACATCGCCACCCCGCCCGGCACGCACCGCGCGTTGGTGATGGCGGCGCTTGAGGCGGACAAACACGTCTTGTGCGAAAAACCACTGGCCATCGACCCGGACGACGCCCGGGCGATGGTCGCGCGCAGCCAAGCGAAGCGGCGCGTCCTCGCGGTCAACCTGATCATGCGTTACGCCCCGTTTTGCGAGATCGTGAAGGCGGTGGTGGAGCAGGGCCTATTGGGGCAGGCGCTCCATGCGCACTTCCTTAACGATGCCAAAGACGAGCCCTTGCCGCCGGAACACTGGTTTTGGGACCGGCGGCAAAGCGGTGGGATCTTTGTCGAGCACGGCGTGCACTTCTTTGACGTGTTCGACTGGTGGTTCGGTCCCGGCCGGGTGGTTTCGGCGCTGCAAATGCCCCGTCCGGGCAGCGGGACGATCGAGGCGGTGCAAGCCGTGGTGCGTTACGGCGACGCCGTCCTGGCCGATTTCTACCACGGCTTCCATCAAGCCGCCCGGATGGAGGGTCAGGAATGGAGGTTGGGGTTCGAAATGGGGCGCATCACCATGCAGGAATGGGTGCCGACGAGGATCCGCATCGATTTTCTGGGGACAGACGCCATCGCGGAAACCTTGGCCTCCGCCCTTCCCGGAGCGCCATTGACCCGGGTCGAACGGTACCGCGGTGCGGCGCGCCATTTGACGAGCCGCGGCCAACGGCGCGAGGTCGACGGGCGTTTCGCGCTCGACTCCGGCCCACCGGTGGCAAAACCGGAACTTTACGGCGCCATGGTGCGCGCGCTGTTGAGCGATCAACTGGCCGCCATCCGCGATCCTCGGCACGAGAGGCGCGTGAGCGAGGCCAACGGCCTCGCGTCGGTGTTGACGGCGGTGGCCGCGCAACGCTTGGCGGATCGGGCAGTCTAGTCCCGGGTTCCGGGTTCGCGTTGCGGGTTCCGCGCGGGCAAGCCTGATGGGCGACGCCGGTGGGGCGAAGGCTCGGGGAAGGTTTCGTGTCTCTCGTCCCTGGTTTCTGGCCTTTTGCTGAGAGATCGCGGCAATGGACACCGGTGGGATCTCGCGGGCGACCCGGTGGGGCGAAAACCCGGCCGGCAAAAGGTAGCTCTACCCTCACGAACGAGCCCCGCCGGGCGGTTTGAGCCTGCCGAAGCGGGGGTGAACTTCGCTCTCAGGGCCAGGCCGCCGGCTCAAACCGGCCCGAGACGCCTAACATCACGGCTGATCCTAAGGCGGTCCGGGTTTTCGCCCCACCGGGTCTTTTGGTGAAAGGCGCGTCCGTCCGCCATTAGTCATTGGTCAGTTGTCATTCGACACTTCCTGCCCCTGCCCTCGCGGAAACCGCAGGGTGAAGGTCGCGCCTTTGCCCGGGCTGCTGTCGAGGGCGACGGTCCCGCCCTGCGCTTGGACCGTGTGCTTGACGATCGACAACCCCAGGCCGGTGCCGCCGGCATCCCGAGACCGGTCCTTGTGGACGCGGTAAAAGCGCTCAAACACGTGCGGTTGATCGCGCAACGGGATGCCCGGGCCGTCGTCGGCCACGCGCAACACCGCCTCTGCACCCTCCAGGCACGCGGAAAGCGCGAGGTGAAGCTTGCCGGCGCCCCCACCATACTTCAGCGCATTGTCGATCAGGTTGAAGAGGGCCTGCTCCAACCAGAACGCGTCCGCGGTGAAGCTGAGGTCCTCGGGCGCGTGCACGTCGACCGTTGCATCCGCCGCGGCGAACAACGACTCGAATCGCTCCAACACCCGCGCGAAGAGTTCCCGGGCTGAAACCGTCTCCGGGTGGAGAGGCAACCGGCGACTTTCCAGCCGCGAAAGCAGAAGCAGGTCCTCCACCAGGGCGTTCAGCCGTTGGGCGTGGCGGTGCATCGTCGCGACGAACCGTTTGGCGGTGGCCGGGTCCACCTCTTCGTCGAGCAACGTCTCGAGGTAGCCGGAGAGGATGGAGAGCGGCGTGCGCAACTCGTGGGAGACATTGGCCACGAACTCTTGGCGGACCCCCTCGAGCGCACGGATCTGGGTGATGTCGTGGAACACGACCAAAACCCCGGCGAGTTCTTCCGCCCGGTTCGGCTGCAGGCTTACCGAGGTGACCTGGAAGTGGCGGGTGGTGAAGCTCTCACCCTCGCGCAGCTCGACCTGCAGTTCTTCAAACTGTGGCGAACCGCCCTGGAGGGTGCGGCGGATGAGTTCGTGCAGCAGGTGGTTGCGAAAGACTTCCAACACCGTGCGCCCCTGCGGAGACCGCGGCAGGAGAAACATCGCTTGTAGCCGCACGTTGATGAGCCGGATGCGGTACTCACGGTCGAGGATCATGACGCCTTCAACCATGCTTGAAAGGATGGCGCGAAGGCTGAAGTCCTCGTTTTCGGCCCGCAGGCCCATCTCCCGGAGGCGCACCTCCAACCCACGCAGGTCACGGAGGATGGACCGCACCGCGGCCGGCCCGTGGTCGAGCCCCTCCAGCTTACCCTCCTGCACCAAGCGGCGGGCGTTGCGCTTGACGTGCAGGAGTCCGCGCCAGAGCACCACGGCGCACGCGGCCGTGCCGGCCTCGAGCAGAAGCCAGGGCATCCATCCGGGCAGGTTCACGGGCGCGCGTGCGTCAAGAAACGGTAGCCCTCGCCGCGCACCGTGACGATGCGGTTGGCGGCCGACCCAAGTTTCTCCCGCAAACGCCGGACGTGGGTGTCGACCGTCCGCGTGTCGATCGCGTTCTCGTAACCCCAAACGTCCTGCAGCAACGTTTCGCGGCTGAGGGTGCGTCCCCGGCGCTCCAACAAGACGGCCAACAGTTTGAACTCGGTGGTGGTCAGTTCCAGGCGTTTGCCGCGGACGGTGATTTCGAAGTTGCTTTTGTCGAGACGAAAGTCGTCGACCGTGAGGAGGGCCGAGGAAGGCACGGTCTTGAGCCGCCGTAGCAGGTTTTGGACGCGCAGGACCACCTCGCGCGGGCTGAACGGCTTGGTGATGTAATCATCCACACCCAATTCCAACCCCGCGATGCGCTCGGTAGGTTCGGCTTTCGCCGTCAGCATCAGGACCGGAATGCCGGCAGTCTCCTGATTCCCCCGCAACAACCGGAGGACTTCGGTGCCGCTCATCTGCGGCAGCATGATGTCGAGCACCACCGCGTCCGGCCGGCGTTCGCGCGCCATTTCGAGCCCGGCCGGGCCGCTCCCCGCGACCAAGACTTCAAATCCGGCGCGGTGCAGATGGTACCTCACCAGATCGACCACATCGGGCTCGTCGTCGACCACCAAGATGGAGTCCCGCATCGGGCGCCGACCGTACCGAAGCGGAGAACCGTCAGCAAGCCCGGCTCAAAAAAAGTGATCCGGGCTGCGCACGCCAAGGAGTAGAAGTCGAGAGAACCGTGCGCAGACCCGAATCGCCTTAACCGGTGACTTCGACAGGGGCGCTCGGTTCGCCGTTCAAAAAATCTGCCGTTTTTTACAGAATTTTTTCATCCCTGGTTGCTGGTCGACGCGAGGGCGCTGGACTGGGGCGAGCGACTACCGCCAGCGGTTGGTAGGGCAAGGCGATCCCGCATGCGGGCCGGGTTTTCGCCGCACCGGGTCGCCCTCGGGTTCCCGCCCTGCTCAAAACCTTGCCATCGGCAACCGGGAACCACGCGCCGGGCGCCCCTACTCGAGGGTCACCAGCAAGTAGGCGCGGTGGTCGCGCCAAGTGAGCGGCACCGCGTAACTCCGGGAGCTACGCGGGAAGGGAAACGCCGCGGTGTCGCCCGTGATGACCACCGGCACGGTGATGAGGAAATCTTTGCCAAACTCTTCCCGGGCGTTGCCGCTGAGGGTGTTCGCAATCTCCCCGACCAAGTCGCGGATGGCAGCCTCATCCCCTTCGCCCTCATCGTGCAATTTGGCGAGGATCAAGCGCAACAGGTCGCGGTCGGCCGTGAAGCAGACCACGCCGCGTGCCTTGCCCGAGATGGTGATGATGCCGGTGTACCCCAGAAACGGCCCGACCTGCGGCCGGATGAAAGGGGGGTCGACCACCAAGGGCGAAGTGGCGTCAACGGAGTGGAAGTACCGCCGGGCGCTGGCGATGAAAACCTGGATGTCTTCGTCTTTCATGCGCCTTCTTCATCAAGCAAGAGTTGAAACGCCTCGCGCAATTCGTCCGGGTTGATCGGCTTGCAGAGAAAGCCTCCCGCCCCGCGTTTGATGGCCGTGATGGCCGTGGCGCGATCGCGCAATGCGGAGATGATGAGCACGCGGGCGGCGGGGTTGATGCTTAAGATCTGGTCCAAGCAGGTCAGGCCATCCATCTTCGGCATCGTGATGTCGAGGGTGATGACGTCGTGCCTTTTTTCGGCGTAGAGACGGAGCGCCTCCTCGCCGTTCTCGGCCTGATCGACTTCAGAGATATCGCCCGAGTGGAGGTCGCGCTCGATGGCGCGACGCACTACGCTGGAGTCATCGACTATAAGTAGTTTCATTAACCCGGCATCTCCACAATGAAGTCGGTGTAATGCCCTTCTTTGGTCTCGACGTCAACCTTTCCGCCGAGCCAACCCAACAGTTCTTTCACGGCGTCCAACCCGACGCCCCGTCCGCCATCGGCACCGGGTTCCTGGAGGGTGGTAAACCCGGAAGAGCAGAGCACCTGAATCACGGTGTCGCGGTCGAGCGGCTTGTCGGCACCGTCCGTGAGGAGATTCAATTCCTGAGCCCGGCGACGGAGCGCTTCAAAGTCCAGGCCTTTCCCGTCGTCCCGCACGGAAAAGCGCAAGGTTTTCGGGCCAGCCCGCCGTGCGGTGACGGTGATGAGGCCGAGGGCCGGCTTTCGGCAGGCGAGGCGAGTTCCGGGCGGCTCGATCCCGTGAAGCACGGCGTTGCGCACCAGTTGCGCGAGCAGGCTTTGCACCGGGCGACGCACCCGCTCCGGTAAGACGAGCAACTCGGGGTCGACATTCAGCCGGACGAAAACGCCTTTGCCGTTGCGCGCCGCGACGTCGCCCGCAAGGTCGACCAAACCGCCAAAATCGCCGTTTTGGCGCTCGCCTTCGCTCCGGCCAAAGACGCCCTGCATGCTGAGGAGTCGGTCGATGAGGTCGCGCGTCATGGCAACTTGGTCCAGCAACGAGGCCAAGCCGGTCGTGATGGGCAAAAAGTGTTCGCCTTCCAGACGGGCGTTTTGACGCACCGCACTGATGGTGTCCTCCAGTTGATGCGCCAGCGTTTCGAAGTAGTTCAGGCGCAACATCGCGGCGTTGCCTTTGATGAGGTGAACGGACCGGCTGATGCGTTTCAACATGCGGTCGTAGCGGTGCTGCCGCTCGTCGCTGCTTTCTGAGGCGTGCCGCTCCTTCGGCTCGGATTCGAGCAGGTGCAACACTTCGCCAATCTCGCCGTTGGTCTGCGCGAGGAAGTCCGACAGGACCTTCGGGTCGACGTGGAGAATGCCAAACAGCATTTCGGTCTGCAGCTGCGCCTTGACGGCGTTCTCCCGGATTTGGCGCGTCAGCGAAATGCGCGAGGTCGCGTCGATCACCGTCACCATGATCTGCGCGATCTTGCCGGCTTCGAGCACGCGGTTAAACCGGAACTCGAGGAATTTGGTGCGGGGTCGCGCGCCCGGTTCGGCCACGCGGAACTCCACTTCGGTGAGCGGGTTGGTTTGGCGGATGAGCTTCTCTTTGACGCGCGGGCTGAACAGGAGGTCAAGGTAGCTGGCCGTGGCGGCGAGTTCGTCTGTGGAAAGGACCGCGCCGGCCGTTTGGCCGGGGGCGGGCCGCAGCAGGTCTAGCAGGTTCAGACCAACGATCTTGCGGCCAAAAATCCCCTCGGTGGCGTGCGAGTACCCGGGCTGGATGAGGAGGTGCGCGTCGACGAGGAACAGGCCCTCGTTGACCGTCTCCAGGATTTTGCGCATTTGCCGGCCTTGCGCCTCGACCCGCTCGATCATGTGGTTGAAGCGTTCGGCCAGGAACCCGATCTCGTCCGTGCTGGTGATGGGGGTGCGCGCGCCGAGGTCGCCGGCCCCGATCTTCTCGGCCGTGGCCACCAACTGGGCGACGGGCCGGGAGAGCACTTTGGCGAAGACGAAGGTGCCAAGGATCGCCATGGCCAAGATGATGACCCCACCCCCGGCGATGAGCCGGGTCAGGCGGGCTGCGGGCGCAAAGGCCTCTTTGGTGTCGATGCGCACCACGAGCCCCCAATCGAGGTCGACGATCGGCAAGGGGGCGTAGACGCCGAGGCTCTCGTGGCCGAGTTCATCGTAGAAGGTGACTTCGCCCTCGTTGGCCACGCGTTCATCGGAGAAGATGCTCTCGACGGCCGTATTGACCAGCGGCGCGGTGAGGGTGGAGGTCGGCGCGTCGCGTTCCCCGGAAGAGGTGTAAGCCTCCGCGCGGTATCGGGAAGGCAGGCGTTCGGCGAACCGCGACTCGGTGCGCAACCGCCGGTCGGAGCCGACGATGTAGGCTTCGCCGGAGCTGCCCAAGCCGACGGCGGACCAATGCTGATCGAAGGTGACCAGGTCCGTGAAGCGGCGGCTAGAGACTTCGTGGATCAAGACGCCGACGCGGCTGCCGAGGCGGTTGGTGATCGGCGCGCCGAAAAACATCATCGGCACGTTGTACGCCGCCGGATAGCGCTCCATGTCCGACACCATCACGTGGGCGGTGGTGGCACGGTTGGCTTCCGTGAACGGCACGTACCACGCGCCGAGGTAGACGGCTTGCAAACTCCCGCCGTTTTGCCAGCCGCGGAACAGGTTCGTGCCGAAATCCCAACTTTTGCGGAAGGAGTAGACGACGTTGCCCTGGTCGTCGATGAGCATCAGGTCGTCGTAACCGTTCCGTTCCACGACGGATTCAAACGAGTCGTGGTAACGGTCCATCGCGCGCGCGAACATGGTTTTGGCGAAGGCCGCGCGGAAGCTGGGCGGCAACGACGCGTTCTCAAAAATTTCGGCGGAGCTGTTGCTGAGGTATTTGCGGGCCAGCGGCGCCGGGTTGCGAAGCAAGTAGACGTACTGGAGCACCAAACCCTCCGGGCTCAGGTCGGCAAACGCCGCGAACTCCGGACCGCCCCGGCCATCCCCGCCGACCGCGTGGCGCAGACGTTCGTCGTAAGCCCGCCGGAGTTCCGCACGCACGCCGTCTAGGAAAGGGGCGTCGACGGGAAAACCGCCCGCGGCCAAATCGTCCAACAGGTGTTCGTACCCGGCCGAGAGCTCCGAAATGGCGTAGCGACAGGTCTGCATCTCGGCCTGGGTGGCGATGCTCCGACGGTAGGTTTCGATGGAGGTGTCGATCGCCTCGGAGAGCGAGCGGCGCAGCGAGCGAAATCCCTCCAGACGGGTGTTGCGCAACGCGACGGCCGAGAGGAAAAAAGCCGTGGTCGCCAATGCGACCAGAATTAGGCTGCAGATCGCCGCCGTGAAGAAGAGCAGCTTCGAGCGGATGGTGAGTCCGCGTGAAGGGAGGGTTGCGAAAGTGAGCGGGTCGGTCTGGGTCGTACCTTCGGGCATGGCAGAACCCCTTTAACGGGCCTCGGGATTCAAGCGCTCGAGCGGGCGCACGACGCCCCCGCGCACCTGCGCCAAGAAGACGGCTCCGTTGATCTGGTGACCGTTGGCGTCGTAGCCAAACCGGAATGGGTTGCACGGGTAGGCGTGGCCGAGGAGTGCGTCGGCGAACGACGCGGAGGACAAATCCTGGCCGGCGTTGGCAAGCACCTCACCCAATACGCGGGCGGAAATGTACCCTTCAAGGCTGACGTGATCGAGGCGTCTGGAACCGGTGGCGGCCAGTTCGCGTTGGTAATCACGAACGAGCGGCAAATCCATTTGGGTCGGGCAAGGTACCACTTCGGAAGAAACGATCCCTTCCGCCGCGGCGCCCAACGCGCGTTGCAACTCCTCCAAGCCGACCCGCGACGTGCAACAGAGCCGAGGTGCCGGTCGCAGCCGGGCTTTGCGCAAGCAATCGACGAAGTGCACGCAAGGGGCGTACGTTCCGGTCAAGACGATCGCCTCCGGACCCGCGGCGGCGATGCGTGTAAACGCTTCCTGCACCTCGTTGGAGTTGCGCACGTAATCACCTTCGGCAACCAGAGGGAGCGACCGCTCGTTCAACGCGGTCTTCAACGCGTCGCGCACGGCGTCGCCATCTTCGTCGCGTCGCCGGAACAACGCGATTTTCTGCACGCCGGCATCCTCGCGAAGGTGGCCGACCAGGGCACGGCATTCGTCCAAGTAGGAAGCCCGGAGCAGGAAGACGTTGCGCGGGGGTGGTTCGCGCAGGCGCAACGCCCCGGAAATCGGGGCGAACATCGGCAAGCGCGCGCTTTCCGCCATGGCCATGACCCCTTCGGTCGTGGCGGTGCCGAGGTAACCGACCAGCGCGAAAACCTTGTCGTCGTTGATCAGCCGCTCGGTGTTCGCCACGGCCGCGAGCGCACCGTAGTGGTCGTCGTAATCCACTAGGACCAGCTTACGGCCGTGCACGCCGCCCTCCCGATTCCACTGGGCGAATCCCGCCAAGTAACCGTCCTTCAAAGAGAGCCCGATGTGACCGACTCGCCCGGTTTGGGCGCACGAAAGGCCGAAACGGACCTCGGTCGCCGACACCGGGTGCTCCGCCGTGAGGAACTGCGCAGACCCGCGCGGCAACACCGCGACAAGCAGCCATGCAACGAGCAACCCGGCCCGGACCTGCTTCCATTGATCGTGGCCCACAGATTGTTACAAATGTAAAACCTACAGGCTGACGGTTCGACCCCCGTTTGTCAAAGGGAACCGTGCGCAGCCGAACCCGGTCGCCCGCTCGATCCATGCCGATGCGTTCCTCGCCATCTCCCAAGGACCAAACTCGACTTTGGCCGTTGGACGCCCTGCGTGGCTTGGCCACCGTGGGCATGGTCGAGACGCACGTCTGCAACGTGGGACGGATGGTCAGCCAGACCCAAACCCGGGGCGCGCACGCCGTCGATTTCGCCAACGGCTTGGTGGCGCCTTTGTTCTTCGTCGTCACAGGCTTCGCGCTGGCGTGGCGTCCGCCGGAGACCCAGGGCCAAGTTCTGCGCCGTTGCCGAGCCGCTCTGGGCTGGTGGATGGTGGCGTTCCTCCTTCACCTGCCCCAAGTGGGGTCGCCCGGCGGCGTCGATTGCACCCCGTTGCGCCAGTTCGACGTGCTGCACTCCCTCGCGTTGGCGGCGTTCGCGCTGACTTTTTTGCAGTGGCGGGTGCCGCCGGCACGGCAGGCGTTGGCGTGCGCGGCCCTGGCGGGGGTGGTGCTGTGGCTGACCGTCGCCGTCGACCGGGGGTGCCTGTGGGCGGGATTGCCGCTCTACCTGCAAGGCTGGTTTGCCCACAACGCCGCTTCGCGTTTCCCGCTGCTGCCCTGGAGCGCCTTCCTCTTCTTTGGCGCCAGCTTACCGGCGCTGTCGCGTGGGGCCGCGCACCCGCGACGTTGGGCGGGGTTGTTGATGGCGACGGGAACCATCGCATGGCTTGCTACTGGAACGGCTTGGGGACGAACTCTCACCTTCGACGCGCGCGCCAACCCATTTTTCCTGGTGACGCGCGCTGCGGCGGTCGGCGCACCCGTCCTGCTCGCCCCCGCCTCGGCGTCGGTTCCACCGGGTTCGGCAGCCCGCGGGTGCGCTTGGCTTGGGCGCCGTTCGCTGGCCCTGTACGCGGTCCACCTTTTCCTCCTTTTCAGCACGCTGGTGCCAGGCGGCCCGCTCGCCGACCGGTTTGCCGGCACGCTGACGCCCCTCGGCGTGACCCTTTGGGCGGCGGGTTTGCTCGCGGCCAGCGCGGCCTTGGTTTGGGTCGGCCGACGGGGCATGGGGCGCTTGGCGGGACGGTCGAGCCGGGGAGGTCGTGGAACCTCGCCTGCCAGGGACAGTCTGGAAAATCCGCTTGGCGAACCTCCATCTTAAGTTAAAATGTTCGTTCGCGCGGTCGGTGGCCGTAGCTCAACGGTAGAGCCCTGGATTGTGGTTCCAGTTGTTGCGGGTTCGAGTCCCGTCGGCCACCCCACGCGGCGGGCGGGTTAATGATCTGGTGGGACCGCCTGCGCGAGGCGTGTCCAGCTTGTGGCGGTGTTCGGACGCATTCGACCTGCGCTCCTGACCCAGGAGGGTCGGTCTGAGGAATTGCGCGCTTCGCAGATCGCAAAATGGCAGGGCGGGGGTGGATGCCCCGTCTGCCCAGGGCGCGCACGGTCCCGACAGCCCGGCCCGACGCCTGCCCGGCTCTGGGACGGGCGGGGCGCCCGCGCTCCCCTACACGGCCGGTGGCGCGTAAAGCACTACTCGCCTTGCCCTACCACCGTTCTCAGGTGGTAGACGCGCTGCCGGTTAGCGGCGGGACGCCGGCGCTACCCTGGCGGTGTCGCCGCTCGGAACGCGGGACCCACAACGCGCAACGCGCAGCCTGCTTCCAAATGACGGTGCCAGAGCGGGGACACCGCTCCGGCACGCGCCTGACTCAACCTCGTCGGACGGTTGTTTTGCTCCAGACCCGGCTCAGAACACCTTCCGCAACGGCCCGGCGTCGAGCGGGAAGTTGCTCGAGTTGATCACCTGCACGCCGGCGTTGTGTTCTCCATTGAACGGGGTCACCATCGCTGGTCCGCCAGCCTTCTGCGCGTCGAGCGGGGAGTTAAACCAGACGCCGAGATGGTACATTTGGATGGGATTCGTCTTCGGGTTGGAAGAGGCGTCCGGGAACGGGCCTCCGAACTTCACCGGAGCCGGTGCCACCCCTGGCGCGACCATGAACGTCTCGATGTTGAAGCGACCGACAAACTTCTTTTCGCCACGACCCGTGCTGTCCGTGGTGATGTCGCCCTGGTACCAAGACATGCCGAACGGCGCGTTGGGCACTTGGATGACGAAGACGTCAAACTCGGTGTTGGGTGGAAGCCCCGCGATGGCCACGGTCATCTCCTCCACATCCCCGAGGCTTTGGATTTTGACGAAGCCGTGCGCGTTGGGCACGAAGTTCTGGAACGCCGCCAAAGCGGGCGAGCGCGGCAGTAAGGTGCTAAACTGTTCCGCCGCCGTCGCGGACATGGCGCCCACGATGCTGGCGACGGCCACCGCTGCAGCAACCAACCGCGTGCGGCTTTGACCAAGGGTGATTTCTTTTAAGTTGAACATGTATTATGGTGTTTGTGGTGCGGGACGGCGACTCACCCGTTCGGGTCATGTCGCAAGCGGCCAATCATCCGACCCTGCCGTTTGAGGCTCGCGTTGCGTTTCCAACCCCTTGAGGGCACTTGCTCAAGCGCTGCAACTTTTGCTTGCAGCCCGTCGGGATTACCCGTTAATGGAGGTCCGCTTTTAGCGGGCAGCCATTCGGTTGATCCCTCGCTGGCACCTTCAGAGGAGCTTGGAAACCATGGTTAGTCTTCTTTTCCGTTCCGGTTGGTTGACCGTTTATATCATTCCCTTTCACCTGAGAAATGCCGTGTATGAATGACCTTGATGCCTGGCGGGCATCGCCGCTCGAACTGCGCCATTTCCGGTACTTCCTGGCGGTGGCCGAGGAGGGTCATTTCGGCCGCGCCGCCGACCGCGTCTGCGTCGCCCAACCGGCGATTAGCCGGCAGATTCAACAGCTTGAGGAAGAGTTGGGCGTGAGGCTGTTTGACCGCGCCCGGCAAGGAACCAAACTGACGGATGCCGGCCGACAGTTGGCCGTCCGCACGAAGGCGTTGCTTCGGGAGCTGCACAGCGCCGTCAGCGAGATCCGTGAGGTCGCCGGGGCCATCCCGGCCGTCGTGCGGGTCGGATTCGTCGAGATGTCTTTTTACAGCGGCATCATCCCGGCGTTTGTGCAGCGCTTCCGCTCCACGCACCCCAACGTGCGCGTCGAACTCGTGCCGGCATCATCCGCCCAGCAAAGGCAGATGTTGGAGGCCGGGGCGATCGACGTCGGGTTGATGTACCACGAAACGCCGGACACGACCGCGTACGCCGCCAAGATGATCGGCTCCGAACCGTTGATGTTGGCCATACCCCAAAACCACGCGCTCGCCAGACGACGGGCGGTCGCCCTGCGTGACCTGCAGAAGGAGTCGTTCATCTGGTTTCCGCGCCCGCAAAACCCGGCCTTCTACGACCACGCCGCCTCGGTCTGTGCCGAGGACGGGCTACAGCTTCGCATCGTGCAGGATGGAGCCAATGATCCGACCCAATTGACGTTGGTAGGGGCCGGGATCGGCCTTTCTTTCACGCCGCGCTCAGCGCAGCGCACGAAGCCGGATGGGGTTTCGCTGGTGGAGATCCGGAACCAACCGTTGCAGCTCGACCTATACGCCGTCTCGCAGGCGATGGACCAGCGACCGGTGGTCACGCGTTTTGTCGCCGAGTTGGCGGCGGCGATGGCAAGTTCCGCAGCCGTGTAACCAGCGGGGCAGGGCGCCCCCAAGCGCCAGCGGTTCAGGTGTTCCTACCAGCCGGGCCGGCGTCCTGACGCCGCTCACCTCCGACCTCGCCCGAGCGCTCCCAGAACTTTGGTGGCTCGCGCGTCCAACAGGCGCACGTCGGTGCCGGCCGTCACGAACCGAAAGCCTTTGTCGATCATGCGCCCGGCGTAGACGGCAGAGTCCGTGTGCACGCCGGCCGTCATGCCGCGGGCTTGGGCGGCGTGCAACACCCGGTCTATGGCTGCCACCACGGTGGGTTCGTCTGGGTCGACCCGGGGCGGGTACCCTAAGGAGAGCGCGAGGTCGGAAGGCCCCACGTAGACGGCGTCGAGCCCGGGCACGCGGACGATCTCGACCACGCGCGCCAACCCTTCCCGCGTCTCGATCATGGCCAGGGTGGCGATCTCCCGATTGGCGGCGGCAGGGTCCGTCGACCCGGCGTAGAGGCTGGCCCGGATCGGCCCAAAACTCCGGCTGCCTTCGGGTGGGTAACGGCACGCCGCGACGAAGCGCGCCGCTTCTTCCGGCGTGTTGACCAAAGGGCAGATCACGGCGTAAGCACCGGCGTCGAGCACCTTCATGATGATGCCCGGGTCGAGGAAAGGCACGCGCACGACGGGCACCGTGGCGGTCGTCGAGATCGCCTGCAGCATGGGAACGGTCGCGCCGTAATCGATCAACCCGTGCTGGAGATCGATCGTGAGCGAATCCCAGCCCTGGTGCGCCATGATCTCGGCGACCGCGGCCGCGGGCAGGGTGAGCCAACCGTTGACCACGGGTTGGTCCCGGCGCCAAGCCGCTTTGATCGCGTTTTCTCGCATGATGGGTTCGGTGGCGAGCGTAGATGAGAAACGGCAACCGACAAAGGGCAAAGGAGGTTCCTCGTTTCTTGTCTCTGGTTTGGGGAAAGCGCGGTGCAGGGTTCGGCGCTTGGCACTTGGCGTTCTTGGCGACAGCCGCCGAGTGATGTTCCCGACGGGTGACGGGGGTAGCGCGGACGCCCGCCCGCAGCGC
>CAXUNV010000046.1:0-15587 GCA_964252355.1 uncultured Chthoniobacterales bacterium
AACGTGGACCCGGCGCGCCGGACCTTGGGCCTGTTCTACGCATCCGGCATGGATGAGGTGACCATCAATGCCGAAGGCGCCAAGCCGCTTGAGCCCTTCTTCGCAGAGATCGCCGGGCTCAAAGATGTCGCCGCCCTCGCGCCATTGGTCGCGCGCATGCACTTGGCGGATGCCGGTCCGCTGTTCGGCTTCAACGCCTCGGTCGACGAAAAGGAGAGCGCGATGGAGATCGCCACCCTCGTGCAAGGCGGGTTGGGTCTGCCCGATCGCGATTACTACCTCAAAACCGATCCAAAATCCGTGGAACTGCGCAACGCCTACCGCGAACACATCGCCAGGATGTTCGGCCTATTGGGCGATGCGCCGGACGACGCCGCCCGACAAGCCGACCGGGTGCTCGCTCTGGAGACGGAGCTCGCCAACGCCTCCAAAACCCGGGTCGAATTGCGCGATCCGGAAGGCAATTACCACAAGCTGGGGATCGCCGAACTGGAAAAGTTGGCGCCGGCTTTCTCCTGGCGCGCCTACTTCGCCGCGCTCGGGCTATCCGACGCCAGCGTCGCGCAGATCGACGTGGGCCAACCTGAGTTTTGTCAGGCGCTTTCGGGGCTGCTCGCCAACGGGAGTCTGGACGATTGGAAGGTTTACCTGCGCTGGCACTTGCTCCAGACGGCCGCCCCATACCTCAGCGACCCGTTTGTGAAAGAGGCGTTTGCGTTCTATGGCCAGACCTTGACCGGTGCCCAGGAACTGCAGCCGCGCTGGAAACGCGTGGTGCGTTCCACCGACGGCGCGCTGGGCGAGCTCCTGGGGCGGCTCTACGTCGAGAAAAACTTTCCGCCCACCGCCAAGGCGCGCGCCCTGCAGATGGTTCAGGATCTGAAAGGCGTGCTGCGCGACCGCTTGGCGACGCTTGCCTGGATGAGCGCGGAAACCCGCCAAGCGGCCGTCGAGAAGCTCGATGCGATGGGCATCAAGATCGGGTACCCCGACAAATGGCGAGATTACGAGGGCTTGGTCCTGAAAAAGCAGCCGTACGTGCTTAACGTGCTCGCCGCCGCCGAGTTCGACAGCCATTGGCAGCTGGGCCGGATCGGCAGGCCGGTGGACCCCGCCGAGTGGGAAATGACGCCCCCCACGGTCAACGCCTACTACAGTCCCACCCGCAACGAGATCGTCTTTCCGGCAGGCATCCTGCAGCCGCCGTTCTTCTACGCGGACGCGGACGACGCGGTCAATTACGGCGGCATCGGCGCCGTGATCGGGCACGAGATGACCCATGGCTTCGACGACCAAGGCCGCCAGTACGACGCCAAAGGCAACCTGCGCAACTGGTGGACCTGGGAGGACGGCAAACGCTTCAAGGAACGGGGCGAAAAAATCGTGCAGCAGTTCAACGGTTACGAGCCCATCGACGACCTCCACATCAACGGCAAGTTGACCGAGGGCGAAAACATCGCCGATTTGGGCGGGCTGAAAATTGCTCACGCGGCCTGGGAAGCCGCCCTGCGTCGGGTCGGCACCCCGCCAGAGGTGACCGTCGACGGGTTCACGCCGGAACAGAGGTTCTTCCTCTCCTTTGCACGGATCTGGCGTATGGAGGCGCGGCCCGAAGCGCTGCGTCTGGCCTTGGCCACCGACCCGCACAGCCCGGCCAAATACCGGGTCATCGGTCCTCTGAGCAACTTGCCCGAGTTTGCTCGCGCCTTCTCCCTGGCGCCCGACAGCCCGATGATCCGCCCGCCCGCGGAGCGCGTCGACATCTGGTAGGCGAAGAGCCGCTGAGGCTTGCCACGGGCGATGCGCGGGGCATTCCCGGCCTGCGTGCCTGCGGCGGGGCGGGGCGCGTCGCGCAGGCCAGAGGCCACAGGGGAGACGGCGGCCATTTTGCCTGCGGTGGGGCGAAGACCCAACCTGCAGCTCGAGCGGCCACCTGCTTGGAACCGTCGCAGGTTGGTCTGAGCCGGTGCAGAACGATCCTGCCGGCGTCCCAGGGTTGTTCGGGCCCGGCGCCCTCCAGCCGGCGGACGTGTCAACCCCGGTGGCCTCCCGGCTAGGCCGCCTGGGGGGTAACTCCCCATCGCAGGCACGGTTCGGGCCTTTCCGGTTTGGCCGTCTCCCCTCTGGCCTGCGCGACGCGCCCGCCCCACCGCAGGTAGGGCGGCCGCTGGGGGGGCCTACCGCCGCGAGGTGCCTGCTAATTTTTCAGACTTGCCGTTTTTTTCGTAAGGTTCAGGATGCGCCCTCGTGCTGGAAATCGTCACGGATCTGGGCCCATGCCACATGCCGCCCACCCACTGCGGGCGGCCCGCTCGCGGCCGCAAATGAGCCCGCGTCCCGTCGTGCTGGTTTTGGCGCTGCTAGGCGCCGGCGTGGCGTCTGCGGGGGAGCCGCCGGGCCTGGAGATCGCCCCGCAGGTGGCGGCGCAGTACGCGGCCTGGAACGCCCGGGACTTGGACGGCTACTTGGCCCCTTACTGGCACGACGGACGCTTCGTTTGCGTGACCGAAGGGCTGGTCTGGGTAGGCTGGGAAGAAGTCCATGCCCGGTTGACCCGTGGCTATCCGGACCCGGAAGCTGCCGGGCACGCGACCCTCGAACGCCTCGACGTCCGCCAAGCATCGGACGACGCCGCGACCTCGGTGGAGTGGTGGACCATGGCGTTTGCCCACGCCCGGCTCCACGGCAACACCGTGAGCGCTTGGCGCCGGTTCTCAGAAGGCTGGCGCGCCATTTCGGTCTGCACCAGCGTCAACGAGTAAGGGTCGGCTAAGCCGTCGTCCCGGTCTGGCGGGGGAGCGGCACGGCAAACGCGAAGTTGCCGGCGTTTCGCGGGAGCGGCACGGCAAACGCGACCGCCCCAATCTGACGGGGAAGGGGTACGGCGAAGGCGAGCTTCGGCGCTTGACGCGGGAGCGGCACGGCAAAGGCGAGGCGCGCAGCGGGCAGGGCGGTGGTGGCGAGGGCGAAGGTTAGAAGCAGCGTTGTCTTCATGCGGGCACCCGTAGCGGGCCCAAGCGACCGGCGCACCATGATTCTAGCCTATTCATGTAATTATGATAATAATGGTATATACCGTAACATGGAGCAATTTCGTCGGGACCTCCGCCCGGTTTGGCCCCGGTCCTGCGTCGGCCAACCGATCCGGCCTCCCACCAAATTTGCCAATCGTTCTATCAAGCATCACAAATTTCATATTTATAAGATAAACTGCGAAGGCGGTGGAGGTTGGGTGCGCGCCGGGCGATGCCCTGGGCATGACCAAACGTTGGTTGCTCGCCTTCACCGCTCTTGCCACGTTCTCCCAAACCGTCCCGACGCAAGCCGCCGCGGCCGCCTACCCTCAAAAGCGCGGGTTAGCTTTCGCCATCCCGCGCCCGCCGAGGTACGGGACGGCTTTCGCCATCCCGCGTCCACCCAGATACGGCTTATCTTGACCGACTCAGGGAGGTTCGGCCGTGTTGGTGTGGACTACGACGATGCGCCATCCCTCCCCGGGCACCTTGCGCCAAGCTGAAGTCGTGAATCCCCGGACTTTGGAGCCCGGAAAATAGACCGTCCACCACTCCAGCGTCGTCGCCATCTCCGGCGAAAGCACGTTGGTTTGGAGTCGCTCGAGCACGGGCTTGCCCATCGCCGCCGGGTCCGGGTAATCGCGCGCGACCCGGGCGCGGACCTCGTCCCAACCGGTCCAAACCGACCCGTCCACGGCGTAAATCAGCAGCGGCGAACGCCAGCAAGGCGCCAAGTAGCCGTCCAAGTCCCGGGCGTTCCAGGCCGCAAACTGCTGGGCGATTAACGCGGCGATCTGCTGCTCGTCGGTTTGCGGCGCGGGCGCCGGCAACGTCCGCGCGATTTCGGCGGCCGGCGGTGCGTCAGCCGGTCCCGCACTTGCGCTTGCGGCGCCGGCCCCTAGGAGCGCAAACATGACGCAGAGGATCATGGTGCAAAGAGGAGAGGCCAGGATTATGGAACGGTCGTTCCTTCGCGCAAACTTAATCTGAGTCGCACCGGTGACGCGAACGCCGCGACGACGGTCGTGGGGGCCGGCGATGCTGCCGCCGCAAAACTCAGCCGCGGATCTCCGCACTTTTAAAGCGCACGTTGAACCGAAACACCCGTTTGCACTCGGAATGGATCTCGCCGGTCTGGAGGTCAAAACGCATTGGCACCGCCACCCGGGTGACGTCCACCGTCGCGTGGAAGCCGCGTTCGGAGAAGACGTCGATGAGCATCGTCAAGGCTGTCGGGTCCTCAAACAGCGGGTCTTCGGAATTGATGTTGGCGAGGCCTGAGACGGCGTGGCGCATCACGATGGGCATCATCTTCTGTTCGATGAACTCGATTACCCGCCCAAAGGTTTCCGGCTGCGTCACTTCGTAGCCGTCCAACCGGCGGACGAGCTCCTGGCGGGCGTGCCGGACGATTTGGCTGGCCAGCGGCAACCCCCGCAATCGGTCGAAGGTGCGCGGGTCCAACTCCAACGAACTCTGGTATTCCAGTTCGCGGACGATGTTGGCCTGCACCTCGGGGATGGGCGCCTGGGCGTTGATGAAGTGGTAGTGGAAGATCTGTTTGAGGGAGACCAGCGCGTCGTAGGTCTGCTCCTTGAAGACGCGGTAACGGTTGCGCGCCAGTTCCTCGCTGTAATCCGTCGCCCGCTCTTCCCACCGCGCGCCCACCCCCGAGCGGGCGACCTCTTCGTTGTGGGCGATCACCTGCCGTCCGCGCTTGAGCTGGCGCGCCACGCTCTCCGCCTCGTCGACGAACAGCACCATGATGTGGAAGATGGGCTGTTTGAAGTGGATCACCTCCGGGGTGCCCGCAAACTCCCGGCGCAGGGCGATCATCTCGTCGAAGAGCAATTTGAGGCATTCCACCTGCACCTTGGTGCGCGGGAACCCGTCGAGCAGCGCGCCGTTCTGCTGCTCGGGCTCCAAAAGCTTGCGCAACAGGATGCCGACCACCTCCCGGTCGCCGACCATCCCGCCACGGGCTTTGATGGCGCGCGCCTCCGGGGTGTCCAACAGCTGGGAGACCACGATGGGCGGGGCGTCGATGCCGCGGACCTTGCGGATGAAGTCGGTGTTGGTGCCCTTGCCCGCGCCCGGTGCACCCCCGAGCAGGATTAACTCCTTGGGAAAGCGCAACCGGCGGCGGCCGAACTCCGCCTCCAGCTCCCGCCAGACTGCCCCAAAGATGAGTTGCGCGTCCTTGATCTCTAGGTCAGGGACGACGGCTTTGGCCGGGGCGGGAACGTTGGTTCTGGGGGTCATGGATGCAAGCCTCCCGTAGCGATAGGCGTAAACCCCTCGGTGCCGCAACCCTTTCCGAAACGCCCGCGCCCGTGCCAGGGAACCGCCGCCTGACCGGGTTGGCGCGAACACCGCAGGTAACACCACAGTAAACGCAGGATCTTAACCAAAGAAGAAACGGAGTATGGGAATCAAAGAAGCGTTGGGTTTCGGATCGGACAAAAAGGTTCGCTACGCCATCGTCGGTGCGGGCGACATCGCACAGGAAGACATGATGCCGGGCGTGGACCACACGGGTAATTCCGTCATCACGGCCATCGTGACCTCCGACCCACAGAAGGCGCAGGAGCTGGGCAAGATGTACAAGGTTGAGGCGACCTATGCGTACGAGGAATTTGCCCAGGCGCTGAAGTCTGACACCTTCGACGCGATCTACTTGGCCACGCCGAACTGGCGCCACGCCGAGTTCGCCATCCCCGCCCTGCGTGCGGGCATCCACGTGCTGTGCGAAAAACCGTTGGAGGTTTCGGTGGCCAAGTGCCAAGAAATCCTCGACGTGGCCAAGGCGGCCTCGGCCAAACTGATGGTTGCCTACCGGCTCCACTTCGAGCCCGGTACCCTGTCGACCATCGACGTCGTCCGCTCCGGGCAATTGGGCGAAGTGCACACCTTTGCCTCGACCTTCGCGCAACCGCTCGACCCCTCCAACCATCGCGCGCACTCGGGCGACTCGGCCGGGCCGGTGCTCGACATGGGACCTTACCCGGTCAACGCCGCGCGCTACATCTTCGGCGACGAACCGTCGGAGGTGGTCTCGGCGGTCGGCACCCGACATCCCGACACCGGCTTCAAGCAAGACTTCGACGACACCGTCGCCGTGACGCTCCGGTTCCCCGGCAACCGACTGGCGCAGTTCAACCTGAGTTACCATGGCGGCCCGGTGAACACCTTCGTGGCAGTCGGACCCAAGGGAAGCGTGATGCTCGACCCGGCGTACATGTTCGGCGAGCCGATGGAGCAGACGTTGGCCATCGGTCAGGATAAAAAGAATAAAAGCTTCAAGAACACCGACCATTTCGGTGGCGAACTGAAATATTTTTCCGATTGCATCCTGAACGACGCCGATCCCGAGCCAGACGGCGAGGAGGGGTTTGCCGACGTGCGGGTGTTGGAAGGAGTGTTGGAGGCGTTAAAATCGGGTGGGTCGGTGAAGTTGCCGCCGTTCACCCGCACCAAGCGCATCGACACGAAGGCCCAGAAAATGGAACTCGGGGCGGTTTCCACCCCGGAGTTGGTCAACACGTCCAACCCGGGCAAAGGCACGGAAAAGCAGCCGAAAAATTAACGGCACTCCCTGCGGAGGCCCGCGCGACGCTGCGCAACAGCGTTTACGTTGGTAGGCGCGCCGCCCGACTTGAGGAGAGCGCGGGCGTCCCGCCGGTCCCAGAAACGGCGCGCCACCGGGTGATTGGTAAGCCAAGGCGAAGCCCATCCCGGAGTCGCGGGACCGCCACCGTGGACCGGGGGTGAGGCAGGCTTTGGGGATCATGGCCGCGCCACTATTTGGCGAGGAGCTCGTTTGACGCGGCTTGGTGCTCGACCGTTTGCGGCCGCCCTGTTCGCCATGGGGGCGCTGCTGGGGACATTTTTGGCTTGGCTCCGGCTTGCTTCCGGCAGCCTCTGGCCGGGCATCCTGGCGCGCGACGCTAAGGCCGTCGCGCACCGCGCGTGTCTTTTCTTCCTGCCCGCCCGTGGGCTGGCGAGTAGGTCGGACGCGCTCGCCATCAGCCACCTGATCCCGCTGGCGTTCTGGGCCGTGCTAGCGATCCGGGCCTTTAGTTCCGCTGCCTTGACGTCGTTGAGCCCGAAGGCCGTAGAAAGCCGTTAGGACGTCGGTGCCTTCCAGCAGCCCTCCATTGCAGTTCCTGTTTCCGGCGCGGGATGCCCGAGTGCAACGTGGCCCCTCGTCCCTCAACTGCGATGGGCCACTCCCAACTGATCAGCCACTGACCGCAAGGCGCGGTCGCGGGTCCAGAGTTCGACGCGGGCGATCATCGCACTTGCCAACACGAGGGCGTCGACCCAGCCCAGACCTTTGGACCAAAGCCGTTGGACCTCCACGAGGTGCCAGGTTTCGGCGGTTGATGCCGGCGGGATACGTCGGAGGGAGGAAAGGTCCGTCAGAAAAGCGCCCCGGTTTGGAATGGGTCCGAGGGCGAGCTCGCCCAACACCGCCTCATGAACCAAAACAACATCCCTGGCCAGGAGATGAGCAAGGTGGTCCTCCGGTCGATGAAGGTGAGCAATCCAGACCGAAGCATCGATCAGGACTTCCATTTCGTTTTGGGAAGGCCGTACCTCCTGCGGGGCGCTGCCTTCGCCTCTGGCATCGACCCACCCATCCGCGCCAAGCGCCGACCCGCTTCCAAACGGATCACCGTCCTGAGCGCGTGGTGGATGAGGCCGGTTTTCTCCTCGATGCCGGTGCTGCGGCTGGCTTCGGCCAACAATTCGTCGTCGAGGTTCAGCGTCGTACGCATGCAGACGGATGCAGCAATTGGATCTGTATGTCAACCGCCTGCATCGGCGTATGGAGCCGGTCCGAACTCGAGACGAACGCTGGGCGCGTTCACGGCCCTTTGTGGCGCGCGCCGTTCGCCGAAACGTGGGGTTAGGCAGCGGGCGTAGTGGCAGGACGAAACTCGTGGATGACTTCGATCCGCCCCACAATCTGCGCGTTGAATGCCGTTAACTCCTCCGCTGGCACCCACAGCTCGCGGTGCTCGCGGCCGCCGACCTGTCGGACAGGGTAGCGAGAGAGGCATTCGGTCGGCAGGGAAAAGCGTGTGGCGTAAGCCAACGAACCGTTCTCCGGGTCTTTGGCATTCCAGTCGCGGGCGATCTGGATGGCGTACCCCTCGTCGAGCACGGGATAAAAGATCGGCTGCCAAGACAAACGGGGCGGAAAGGCGCGGTAGCCGGAAGCGGCGATGAGAAGGAGTTCACGCTGGCCTACGGGTCGGTAGAGCGTGGTCAAGCCACTCATGGATGCAGGTAGCTAACGGCCCCAAGCTCGGCGCAGGGTAGGGTTGCTTCAGTGAGCTGGAGATCAAAGCCATAGGTTGGTGACGACGCGTGGCGAGGTGCTCCGGGGCGTAGCGACGAAAAGCGTGGGCGCTCGACGGACGCACCGTCGTCGTTGGTGGCAGGTTTCAGCAAAAAACGCATAGCCGCCAGAGGCGTTCGAAGTGGCTTGATAAGGCACAAGCTTAATGACCGCGAGCCTTGGAAGGCGGCACGCAGGCTAGATCGCGGCTCGCTGCTTTGCTGAACTACGCTCCCATCGGACCTTCATTGCCGCGAACCGTCCGTTTTTCATGCCGCAAAGCGGTTCACCCGCCGCACCTGGGGCTCTTGGTACCACCGGCGGCCAAGTTTCGCACCATCCCTGGGCGTCAACTTATGTCGTTTGCGCGTATGGATTTCATATATACCATATTTTCAAGGGGAAGCGTGCCTTCGCCAAGCGGCCCCGCGGCTGCCGTCTTCATCATGCCTGCCACTTCTTCCCGACCCGCCCTCGCCGCACCACCCACCGTGCGGTACGCCGGCTCGCCACCCGGGGGTGAGCTCGAAGAGTTGATCCGCCAAGCGAAAGAAATCTGCGCGCTGCCCATCGCCCGGTTCAGTTTCGCGGCCCGCCGTCGGCCGTGGTTCCTGGGCCGCTTCGGTCGAGGGTCGCAAGACGGTCTGAGCGATGACGCTTTCGTCCACCACGCCCTGAAAACCCCGGACGAGCCACTCATCGTCACGGACGCGACCGCCGACCCACGCTTCGCCGCCGATCCTGCGGTGACGGGAGAACCCAAGATCCGGTTCTACGCCGGGTTTCCCCTGCGCTCGCCGGAGGGGCGTGGGTTGGGAACCCTGTCCGTCATGGACCACGCGCCGCGCCGGTTGGCTCCGGCGCAGGTCGAACGGCTTCGCGCCCTGGCGCAGAAAGCCTCGCTCCACCTCAGCTTGGGGAAAGACGAGCCCGCCGGCCACCGCTCGGCGCTCGGCTTCGGCGCTGCTTTTGCCGTCCTCGTTGCGGTCTGCGTCTGCTTCGTCGTGGAGACCAGAAACTTCCTCTCCTTTTCCGGGTGGGTCACGCACACGAACGAGGTCATCAACCAATTGGACGGCGTCTTGTTTGCGTTGCAGGCGGCCGAGAGCAGCCAGCGCGGGTACACCGCCACCGGCGACGAAGGACTCCTCGTCCCATACGAAGAGGCCATGAGCTCATTGCCGGAACGCCTGGCCCGATTGCGCCAGTCCGTCCGCGACAACCCGGTGCAGACGCGGAACGCCGAGGCGTTTGCGGCCGCCGTGGAGGAGAAACTTGCCGTCACCCGGGAACGGGTTGCGCAACGCCGGGAGTTGGGAGGAACGGCACTGGAGGGACGTTATTTGGACGGTCGTGGGCGTCAGACGATGACCGCGGCGCTGGCAGCCGGCCAGGAGATGATCGCCGTCGAGCGCGAGTTGCTGCAGCAACGCACGAACGCCCGCGACGTCGGGTTGCGCGGCGCGATGGGCGTGTTGCTCTTGGGCGCCGCCCTAAGCGCGGGCTTGCTCTCCGCCAGTTACCGGTTTGGACGGCGAGAGCTGCGCCGCAGCCAAGCCTTGGGTGCGGCGCTCGCGCAGGCCAACGCGGCTTTGGAAAAGGGGATGACCGACCGGCAACGGGCGCAGGGCCGGCGTTTGGCGCAACACGCCATCGCGCGCATCGTGGCTGAACACGCCTCGTTCTTGGAAGCCGTTCCCTACCTCTGCCGCTGCGTTTGCGAAAACCTCGACTGGCGCGTGGCTCAGGTCTGGGACGTCAAGGGTCCAGACGCCGCCCTGAATTGGGTTGGTGGCTGGCACCGGAGCCCCGATCCTGCGGAGGCGCAAACCGCCTTTACGGCGACGGCGCAAGCTTGGGGCGCACCGCAGGGAGGCGCGTTCCTCCGACGGGCGTGGGTGGAGGGAGTCGCCGTTTGGGAGCACGACGGCACGGCCGACCAAACCTTTCTGGGTAGTGAGGCTGCGCAGGCAGCGAAGCTACGGAGAGCCTTCGCCTTCCCGCTACGCGCGCTTGCATCCGACCAGGTCAGTCACCTCATGGTGCTCTTGGACGATGAACCGGGCGCACCCGACGCCGAGTTGACGGCGGCCATGGAGGCGTTGACGGCGCAAGTCGCCCACTTCTGCGAGCGTTGCCTTGCTCAAGCCGCCCTGCGCGCCAGCCAAGCGCGTTTTGTCGCGTTCGTGGAGAACGCCCCAACGCTGGCGTACATCAAGGATGAGGAGGGTCGGATGGTTTACGCCAACCGGATGCTGCTGCGGCATTTCGGGCTGCGCCGGCAGGATTGCCTGGGCAAGACCGACCAAGAACTTTGGCCGGAGGCGGCCGCCCGGTTTCGGGAACAGGACAGACGCGCCCTGGCGGCGGACGAGGTGGTCGAGGTGCGCGAAGCGGTGCGGGAACGTGACGGCAGCGTGAGCCATTGGCGTTCTTACAGGTTTCCGCTCCGGGAGGAACCCACCGGCCGCCGGCTTCTGGCGGGCATGTCCATCGACGTCACCGCGCGCGAACGCGCCGAGGCCGATCTGCGGACGGAACAGCGGTTCTTGGGGTCGCTGCTTGAGCGCCTGCCCACGGGCGTGGTGGCCTGCGGCGCCGAAGGCCGCTTGACCCATTGCAACCAGGCCGCTCGCGCCTTGCTGGGCTTACCCGTCGAAGGTCCCATCCCGCCTTTAGAACGCTGGTCGGAACACTTCATCCTTCTGGCGGGCGCCGGGCCGATGGTTGGGGGGATGGCCCCGCTCTCCTGGGCGCTCCGCGGCGAGATGTTCCAAAACCGAGAGTTCTGGGTCCGGCCGACGCGTGGTGGGCCGGAGCGTGCCGTTAGCATCACCACGACTCGCCTGACGGATGGCGACGGGCGACCGGACGGGGCGATGGCGCTCCTCTCGGAAACCATGGCGGGTCGGGAGGGCAGCTGACCCGCCGTACGAAAGTAGCGCTGGCGTCTCGCCCGTACGGGAACGGCCGCCCAGCGCGGGCCGACGCAGAAAGCCTTTAACTGCGGGCGTGAATCGGCGGCGGGCTACCGGGCTGCCGAAGTTCCCGAAAAAGCTTGGTGAGCCGTGGCGGGTGGCGCAGACGGCGAGGTCGCACGGACCGGTCGCAGGTAGTGCAGCGCCAGAGGCACGGCCGCGATCAGTTCAGGAACGAGCAGCAGCCAACTGATCAGTATGCGCTGGGCGCGTCCAAGTTTGGGCATGCGGGTTTGCCTAAGGGTGGTCGGAAGGTTCGTCCGCGGTTCGCGGCAACCTTTGGTTAGGTCATCGACTGTGCTCGGCGCAAGGTATCATCAACGGATTTCGCGTCTGGTATGGTATCCAACGCCGGGGCCGAGTGCCGACTGATGCCTGGCCATGCAGTGCCAGAGAACCACGAATAAATTCCCGCGGCCGGGCCGAGTGTGATTGTGCCGCCTCCGTCCGACTTCTCGGCGAGAGTAACGTCTGCAAGCGTGCGCAGGTTGGATATCAAATGCCCTTACGGCCCGACGACACTGCCGTTTAGGCGCGGGCTTGGAAAGGCGTCCAGCGTCCGACGCGCCGGTCCGACCGCAACCACCGGCCACGGAGTTTGCAAACGTCACACCTCATCCAGCCGGTCGTGCGACGCAAAGGTCGTACATGTCATGTCGAAGGATTTTTCCGCCGAATCGGGAGTCGATGAGACTCGACATGCAAGCGAGGAAGCCGGCGCGGCGCCTCTCTTCCAATGCGAGAACATCCGAGAAGGTGCCCAGCAGACCGCAATAGGTGGCTGCGCTGTGTTCTCGCGCGCAGAAGTAACGCCGGTGAACCACGGACCCAAAGTCGGGTCCTGTAAAGTCAACGCACGGTGAACGCACGTCCTCGGGCCGTGTCTGCCGGAAATTTGGGTCATGGTTCGGATCCCAGCGAGCATAGCAAGTTTGGCTTGCGGCGAAAAAGGGATCATCAACCTGAGCCACACCCCACCGCGTTTGGACGATGGCTAAGGACCCACCGGGCCGCAGGACGGCTGCACACCGGGCCAAACGGGTTGCCGGGTCGAGCCAATGGAAGGCGTTCGCGGCGACCACCACATCGAACGATGCCGACGGAGCTTCCCACCGGTCGAAGTTGGCCGTCACCACTTCGGCACCCTCAAAGCTTGAGAGCTTCCGGCGCGCCACCTCGGCCAAATTCGGACCCAACTCCACCGCAACCAACCGCGCCCTGCGCTCCGCCAGCCGCACGCTGAGTTGCCCCGTACCAGGGCCGATCTCCAACACCTCCGATCCTGCATGGACCCTTGCGAAGGCCACGAGATCATGGACCAGTTGCTCGGGGTAGCTCGGGCGCGCCCGGTCGTACGCGTCCGCCACGGAATCAAATAAATCCCGGCGGAGCAGGTCCGGAGGTGTACCCTTCGGATGGTTTTGCTTTCGCAGTCGGCTCAATGGAAACGAAGCTCAGCGGCGACCGACGCAGGAAGCTGGTCGCGGCAGGGCATGGTTAGGCGTTGGCTGTGATTTGCGGTGGATCGGCTCCGAGGTCATGCAGCTGAGATGGCTATGTGGCAAGGATGCTGACGCAGCGCTCGTCGACGATAAAGAACTCGCGCAAGGTAGGCAAACCATCCGCTGAGTTGAAGGGCGCGCGCTGCGACTCAAGCTCGAGCCAACCGGCCTGCTCGACCCCCAAAGCCAGCCGTTGGGCTCGCTGTAAGTTTTCTAAAACTCGAAGGATTTGCGCTCGTCGAGTAACCGGGAGCCGATCGGCGACTCGAGAATCGGCCCGCTATAGGCTAAACTATTGCCTTGGACATCGATCAGGAGCGTGTGGCCGCCGAAGGCAAGCGAGCGCACGGCCTTACGACCGCAACGCCGGGCGGCCCAAAAGTGACGGAAGCCAGTGGTGCTTCTGAACTAGGTAGTACTGAAGGGCTGCCAAGGCTGTGTGTGCTTTGTAGCCTTCGCGCTCGGCCGGATGATCGCCGAGGAGATCGAGGTGAAATACTCGCTCGGCCTGTATTCGTCTAAGTCGATGCGTAGCCTCTTGTAAGCTTCGTGCTTCAGACGTGTTGTTTGGCGTTTCATCGTCTTACGAACGTTCATAGAGCGCTTCAAAGCATGCTCGCTTGGGTTAGAGAAGAGATGATCAAGCGCCTGGTAAACTTGATCGTGAGTGTTTGGCTGCAAAAGCATGTTCGCGATGCGTGATTTCAGATATTTGGTTCTTTTGTCCGAGTATTCCCGAATCTTCCGAGTTGCAGCTTCGATGTGTCCATCGTCGATAACTGCAGGAGATGGTGTGATAGGAGTCTTCATCTCTTGAAGAGCTTTCAAAAGGACTTCCTGCCTGTGCTTTAGAAACTCCATCTGCACTTGATATGTCGAAATGATCCGACCCTCCACCTCTCGGATCTTTTGCAGGAGTGGAATTCGCGCCTCGTTGTTCGATCGATAAAAATCGAGAAATATGTTGGTGTCGATAAATGCCCAGCATTGAATCGATCCTGCCGCCTTTTTCTTCCCGGCCATGTACGTTTACTGCCCTTGACCGAATCGCAAAAACATACACCAGAGATCGATCCGCCTTTTTCGGCGCAGGATCGGGAAGAGGCGCGGGTGCGGCTGGCGCGATGGGGAAGAGTATGGCATGGCGCGGAGAGACCCAGCGATGACAGAGGAGAGCGAAGATCGCAAGCCGGGACTATTGGAGGTTGTTTGCCGCAAAGGCCTTAAAGAGCCACCGTCCAAACGCCAGGAAAGGACCAGTCCGTGCAGCAGCCTAGCACTCGTCACAGGCGCTGAGCATTCACGCGGGCGCAGCCACGCACTGCGCCGACATAGGGCGATCTCGCTTGGCTCGGTGGCAAGGCCGGCTCGCGTCGCCGGTCGCTTTCATCCGCGACGGGGCTAAGCCGTGCTGGCGGGTTTGCAGGGCCGTACCACCTTACCAGTGAGCCACGCTAGCTTGCCGACCTGCGCCTGTCGGCACGCCGGCGTCTGCGGACTAAGGACCGCTACGTCACAGAATATCGCGACTGATGCACGACCGGGAAGGCGAGCGGGGCCACCGCGCTGCGTGAACGCAAAGGGCACCGCTAGGATGCGACAGGCCGCTTCGGCGGAGCGTCGTCACCATCGGTCCGTGGGCAAGGACGCCGGAAGCGCAGCGCTTTGGACCTTGCCGTAAGTCGGCCCCGCAAGGCGCCATTTGGCCCCTCCCACACTATCATCGAGCGCCGCCGCCGTGCGGGAGAAAAGTATCTTCAAAATGCCGTCAAAGCCGCGACGCGCACCAAGCCGGACCATCCCGGACAGGGAGCGCATGACTTTCAAACATGGTAGCGTGGCAGCGCCAGCTGGGTTCCGTAAAGTCCCGCAAAGCCGCAGCACGCCTCGCCAAATCGCCGTCGCCTCGGCGCGGACGCGGGAACTGTTGGAACGCAACCCTCGTCGGAGCGAGGGTGCGCGGACGATGAGTGACTCCCGCGCCTGACGCATGCAAACCGAGGTTAACATGCCCAACTTGGGTGGAGCGCTCGGCGGGACCCTGACCGTGCCGGACGGGGCGACGACCCTCGTGCTCTTCGCCCACGGCAGCGGCAGCAGTCGGCACAGCCCGCGGAACCGTTACGTCGCCAGCGTCCTGCATGGGGCTGGTCTCGCCACGCTGCTCTTCGATTTGCTCACGGCGGAAGAAGAGGCCGCTGACCTGCAGACGAGGCAGTACCGCTTCGACATCCGCCTGCTGGCAGACCGGCTCCTGCACGCCACGACGTGGGCGCGCCAATATCCGCCGACCCGCGATCTCGGCGTCGGCTATTTCGGGGCGAGCACGGGTGCCGCGGCGGCATTGGTCGCGGCGGCTGAACAGCCTCAGGGTGTGCGGGCCGTCGTCTCGCGCGGGGGTCGTCCTGACCTTGCGGGCGACGCCCTACTCAGGGTAAAAACGCCGACCCTGCTCATCGTCGGCGGTTGCGATGGGGCAGTCATCGGGCTGAACGAAAAGGCCCATCGCCAAATGCGCGCCGAGGTGCGGCTCGAGGTCGTACCGGGCGCCACGCACCTGTTCGAAGAGCCCGGCGCGCTTGAGCGGGTCGCGCAGTTCACCGCCGCATGGTTCCAACGCCAAACGTTGGAGGCGCCGTCAGCCGCGGAGGCGCCTCGTCCAACGTCGGCCTAAACCGCCGATCTACCTAGAGATTGGTAGGGCAACGCGAGTCTAACGAGACACCGCCAAGCGGCCGGATTAGGT
>CAXUNV010000047.1:0-2563 GCA_964252355.1 uncultured Chthoniobacterales bacterium
GTGCACCAGGGAGAGCTTCTCGTCGAGGCCCAGCGCGGCCAAGAGGCTCAAGACCTTGGGGGTGAACGGCGCCGAACGGGCGACCGGGGGCACCGCTCGTTCGTCTGACAGGAATGCCGGCGACTGGCCGCGTGCGAGGGGCGGCAAGGAGGGGGCGAGTGCCACCAGGAGCAAGGCCGGCAGGCAGCAGTTGGGTCGCAACGACCCAACCAAACCCGTGCGCCGAGCGACCGTTCGGCGCCCTTGATTAGGGAAACGTGCTTTCATGGGAAAATGGGGGGTGATCTCCAAGGCATCGAGCCCGGGGGGGAGCTTCCACACGCGCACCAGCCTAGGCGCCGGGTCGCGACACCGTCTAGAATCAGGGTGCTCTCGTTTCGACTATTTGTGCCCTTGCTCCCGCAGAAATTCGTAGGGCGTCTGGCCGAAGGCGCGGCGAAACTGGCGGCCGAAATGGCTTTGATCCGCAAAGCCGGCCTCAGCGGCCACTTCGGCGATCGAACCCCCGGGCCCGTGGAGAACCAGCCATCTTTGAGCGTACCTCAACCGGCAATCCAGCAGGTAGGCTTCGGGGCTCAAGCCGACTAGGCGGCGGAAGAGCCGGCTGAAATGAAAGTCGCTTAGGTGGGCCGCTGCTGCCATCTGTGCACGCGTGAGCTTGGCGCGGAAATGGGTTTCGATGTAGGCCAAGGCTTTTTGGATGCGCTCGTTCTGCACGTGGAGGTTGCCCGCCTCGGGCAACCGCACGTCCGCCTGGCTCACCACCGCGATGACTAGGGCCGTGGCCAACCCTTCAAAGTATAACGGCGGCAACGGCGCCTGGCGTTCGGTTTCGCGCATGAGCAACCAGCAGAGTTGGTCGACCCGCTGGTTGATGACGAACCGGGCGGGTGGCACCCGCTCCAGCTTGGCGGACATGATGCCGGCACGCCGTACCACCTCGGCCAGGAAACGCGGCTCGACCTCAAACGTGACCACCTTGCCAGCCGCGTCCGCGTAGTTGACTTCAAAAGGGTGCTCGGCAGGGATGAGCGCCGACGCGCGCGTCATCTGAAAAGCCAAAGGCGACCCTGCAAAGCGAAGCCGCACGCACCCGCGCTCTTCTCCGGGTCGATAGCCGAGCAAGAAGAATGGGATCCCTCGGTGGCCCGACCCATAACTGCCGTCCTGAGACCTTTGTCGAACGATCACGCGCAGGCCCGCAAAGCCGCAAAAGTCACTGGTCCGAACGATGGTCGAAGGCTCGAGTTCCTGGCGCATGGAGACATCGATCGCAGCGGGATGGGGAACTTAAGGCAAACGCCTCGAAACCGTTCCCTTCTGTGGCGTGGCCGGCCGGTGCCGATGCACTCACCGACCGCCGGCCGTGACCTGGAGGAGGTGCGCGCCCGGCCCGAGATTCTGCAGGTATAAGTAGTCGGCCCGCCCATTCGGCTGCTGGGCGGCGCTGACCCTGGCCACGCGCTGGCGGTTATCCGTGAGCGCGGCATCCGCCCCATCCGCCGGCAGGCCCACGGTCCCGCGGGTGCCTTCGGGCACCCAGAGCTCTAAACGCAAGCCCCGCGACGTCCTTTGCCAAGCCACTGCAATCGGCCCGTAAGGCGTGGGCACCGTCCCGGCCGCCCATCCCAAGTCGCCGGGCTGCGGTTCCACCAGCCAAGACTTGTAACCGGGCTCGACCGGCCGCACACCCAGCACGTACTTCGAAAGCGCCGAGGTCGGACCCGAGGCCCAGCCGTGCGCCAAGCTTGTGCCTTCTCCCAGCCCGGGCGTGCCATCCAGGGCCACGTACTCCCAGGTCGCCCCGCTGTAGTAGGGGCTGCTTTGGCGCATCAGCCCCCATTCGTTGCGGATCAAAGCCAGAGCGCCCGCCGCGTCACCGGCCGCAAAGCGGGCGAACAATTCGTAGGCGGACGTATAAGGGCCTACCTGGGTCGAGCCCGACGACTGCTGGACCGGCACTGGTCCGGTCGCGTTAGGTGCCGTGGGCGGCCGGTACACGGCGGCGGTCAGCTTTTGCAAGAGAGACGCCACGCTGGTTCCGGGGGCGGGCGCTACCCCGTAGAGCACGGCATAAGCGTTGCCGTGCTGGTCGGCCACGCCGCGCTGGGCCGTGCTCACGTCGTAGAGGCCGGTGCCGGCATTGAACAACTTGGCGTTGATGACCGCCCGCAGTTGGACGGCCGCCGCCGTGTAGTCCGCCGCGAGATCGACCTGCCCCAGCGTGTCAGCCAGTTGAGCCGCCTGCAACAAAGCCCCGTAAAAATGGGCGTTGGTCAGCGTGTCCGCCGTCGCCGGCCCAAAGGCGCTCGGGACGGCCACTAAGCCGTCGTTGTTCCTGAAGTCCTCGAACGCGGTGATCACCCGCTGCACGATTGGCCATTGCGCCCGCAGAAAAGCCCGATCACCCGTGTACTGGTAGTAGTGGTAAATGGACGTGACGTGCTGCAGGTCGTAGTCCGGGATGAGCAGGGGCGTGGGGGTGGCGGCCGGCGCCGGCGGCCCGCCCCGGGGGTGTTGGGGGGGCAGGTGGGTGGGCATACGGGCGGCGGGGCGGTGGTTA
>CAXUNV010000047.1:2581-4529 GCA_964252355.1 uncultured Chthoniobacterales bacterium
GCGCTGAACAGTTCGATGGAGCCCGCAAAGTATTCCCGCGCAAAGGTGGAGTACAGGATGGTCAGGCCGGAGATGCCGATGTCGCCCGTGAAGTCGAGCCGGTCGCGCTTGGCGCCGTCCATGATCGAGGGCAGCACGTTGGTGCCGGCCGCGAACTGGTCGAGGACGGCGGGGTCGGTGAGGGATGACCGGTAAAGCACCGCCTGGTTCGGGTCGGTGACCACCAGGTTACGGAACAAGGCTTCGGCGCCCTGCTCATTGCCAAAAGAGACGTACCCGCGGGCCACCGACCCGAAGGGGCCGCCCCCGCTGGGTAGGTCGAGGGTGAGGACGAGCGCGTCATCGAGGTAGACCCGCACGGTGTGGCCGGCTACTTCGTTGCGGACGCGGTGCCAACTGCCCGGCTTTACCTCCGGCACGCTCGCCTCGCCCAGGGGCGTTTTGGTGAATTGCACGTAGGCCCGCAGCGTGTTGCGTTTGCTGATGCCCAGGGCGTCGTTGTCGGCGGCAAGCACCACGCGCACGCCGTTGTAGTCGGTGGCTCGCACCAGCCACGCCGCCTCGTTGGCGAGCACCTGCACGTCGAAGCGGGCCGTGTAGTCGATCCAGGTGGCCCCGCCCTGGTAGCCGCAGTACCCGTTGCCGGGCACTTTCACCCCTTCGGACGTGACGGACCACTTCGGCGGGAGCGAACGGACGGGCACCGAACAGAGCTCCACCGCGTAGGAACCCAAACGCCAGATCTCGTCGAGCGCCGGGTCGCTGCAAGCGAAGCGGCCGCGGTTGAAGGCCGGTTGCGGGACGAAAAACTTGGGCTCGATGCCGACCCGGCGCAGGGTCACGCTGCCCGGGGCAGTCAGCGTGAGGGCTTCGAAGCGTTGGCCGCCTTGGATGAGGCGGCCAGCGAGAAGACCGGGCTCGCTCAAACGGTAGGCCTCGGCGCGCGCGAGATTCGCGCCGGCGGCGTCCCCGACGAACGAAACTTCGGTTTGGGCCACGGCCGGGTCTTGCGGGGTGCCGGGCGCGGCGGCATCGCCATTGGGCAACAGGTACGGCTGCGCCTCGCTGTAGAGGGCTTGCAGCCGAGGCGCGCCGGACACGCCGGTGACCTCGAAGACCGGCAGGCCGCCCACGTCACGGCCGTAATCCAAAACGACCAGCGGCGCGGCGCCCTGCCCGCCCCAGCTCAGGGTGGCGTCGCCCGCATGACCTTCGACCAACGCCTCGGCATTTTGGACGTTGCCGCTCGTGCTGATCACCTGGCGGGGGCGGGCGACGAGCGGGCCGGTTTGGCAGGATTCGAGATCGGCCGTATCGGCCAAAGCTGCGGAGCCCACGCCGAGCCAGAGCGCGGCGTTGAGCAAGGAGAGGGTCTTGCAGATGCTTAAGGGTTTCATGAGACGGGAGTTGGATTCTCAGTTGCCCGAGTGAGCGTTCCGTCAACCCAACGGCTGCCGGAGGGGGTAAGCATTGGCCAAGGGCCGCCCGCGCGGCCGAGCCGTACCAATTTTGATTAATCAAAAGGTGGAGATTTGTCTATACAAATGCTTACCGGCCCTGAACTGCTCGGCTTTCACGAAGCCGTCTGGCACGCGCGAAACCCTGCCCGCGTGGTCACGATCAAGCTGCTGATCGCCGCGGGGTTGCAGAACGCGGAGTTTGCGCGGATCCGGCTCCACGACGTGGTCTGGGCAAGGCCAACTCGCAGGTGGTCAAGGGGAGGGCGTCAACCCGGGCAACGTTGTCCCCGTTGCGCATGGCGAAGGGTATGAGATCAATTCTCCAAAGACTCTTTCCGGAGGTGCCATGAACCCATTAGATCCTGAACGGTTCCGTCGCGACCCCGCCGACTGGTGGGTCGGTGTCATTTATGTTGCCGTCCGCGATCCGCGCCTGATTGTACCCAAGCGGCGGCGCGCCCTTGGTTGGACGCTCAATTTTGCTCGCC
>CAXUNV010000047.1:4539-15567 GCA_964252355.1 uncultured Chthoniobacterales bacterium
CCCTTGCTGCTTGCTGCCGCTGCGGCCAGCTTGTCTTTGCCGGCCGTCGCCGCAGCGCTCTCCCGCGGACTCCCGGCGCGCCGCCAGGGTGGCGCGGCCGGCACCCCGGAGCTTGGCGAGGGTCAACGCCGGCTACCCGCCCCGGGCCAGGGGCGCTGAAGACCGCACCTGAGCACGTGAAGATGGCACCCGGACCGAAAACGGGCAGGCGCGCGGGCAGGCGACCGGTCCTGAACTTATGACCCAACCAGACCATCCAACCGTTTCAGCCCCCAAAGACTACCGCGCCCAAGCAGAGGCGTTAGTCGCCGAGATGACGCCTGAAGAGAAGGCTTTGCTGTTGTCCGGCGACGGTTGGTGGGTGACCCACCAAATCGACCGGCTGCAAATCCCCTCTGTGCGCATGGCGGACGGGCCGCACGGGCTCCGGAAAGTGGAGGGTGGCGGCCTCTCGGCGGGCGTGCCTGCCACTTGTTTTCCCACGGCTTCGGCGTTGGCGTCCTCCTGGGACGTCGACCTGATTCGGGAAGTGGGCGCCGCCCTTGCCGAAGAATGCCAAACACACGACGTGCAGATCCTGCTAGGTCCAGGCGTGAACATGAAGCGTTCGCCCTTGGGCGGGCGCAACTTTGAATACTTTTCCGAAGACCCGCTCCTCGCCGGGAGAATGGCGGCTGCCTACATTCAGGGGCTGCAGAGCCAGGGTGTCGGCGCGTCGCTGAAGCATTACGCCGCCAATAACCAGGAGTTTGAACGCATGGCGACCAGTTCCAACCTGGATGAGCGGACCCTGCACGAGATCTACCTCCCGGCGTTTGAAATCGCCGTCAAAGAGGCCCAGCCCTGGTCGGTCATGGCAGCCTACAACCCCATCAACGGCGTGTTCGCGACCGAGGACGGTGCGTTACTGCGGGGCATTTTGCGGGAAAGGTGGGGGTTTGAAGGGTTCGTCGTGTCGGATTGGGGCGCCGTGCACGACCGTGTGGCGGGGGTCGAAGCGGGACTGAGCCTTGAGATGCCGGGTAGTGGCGACTTCAACCGAAACAAGATTATGGACGCGGTGCGCCGAGGCATCATTTCGCCCGCAAGGCTCGACGAAGCGGTCGTGCCGCTGCTGGCGGTAATCCTGCAGGCCAAAGGTCTGCACCGGCCCGGCGCCACGTTTGACGCGGCGCACCACGACAGCCTTGCCCGACGTGCGGCGGGAGAAAGCCTGGTACTGCTGAAGAATCACGGAAAGCTGTTGCCGTTGGATCTGGAGCACGCCAAGACGGTCGCCGTGATCGGTGCGTTCGCCAAAAACCCGCGATATCAAGGAGCCGGCAGTTCGCAGGTCAACCCGATGCGCGTCACCCCGGCGTATGATGAATTGGTTAGTTTGGTAGGCGACACCGTTTCTGTAGGTTATGCGGCGGGTTACAACGAGGAGGGCACCACGACTCCAGAGCTGGTCGATGAAGCCAAGCGGCAAGCGCAGGCTGCCGACGTCGTCATCGTGTTTGCGGGCTTGCCTGCCAGCTACGAGTCCGAAGGTTTTGATCGTGCGTCCCTCGAGTTGCCGGCCGGACACCACGAGTTGATTGAAGCGGTTAGCACGGTTCAGCCGAACACCGCGGTCGTGCTGACCAACGGCTCAGCGGTGACCATGCCTTGGGCCGGGAAAGTGCGCGCGATCCTGGAGGGCTGGCTTGGTGGGCAAGCCGGCGGAGGCGCGGTGGCCGACGCATTGGTTGGCAGGATCAATCCTTCGGGTAAACTGGCGGAGACGTTTCCCGCGCGGTTGGAGGATACGCCCGCGTTCCCGAACTTCCCGGCCCGTCACCAAGCAGCCAACTACGGGGAGGGCCTCTTCATCGGCTACCGTCACTACGATGCCTGCAACCTCGCGCCCTTGTTCCCGTTCGGCTTTGGTCTCAGCTACACGACCTTTGCTTATTCAGACCTGCGGATCAGCGCTCCCTCGGGCAACGAGGCGGACGGCGTCACGGTAGAACTGAAGGTGACGAACACGGGTTCGGTGGCGGGCAACGAGGTGGTGCAACTCTACATCCGTGAAGAACGTCCTCGGGTGTTGCGCCCGGAAAGGGAGCTGAAAGCCTTTGTTAAGGTCGCGCTCCAACCCGGCGAGACCGGCACCGTCGTCTTCCGCTTGGACCGGCGCGCCTTCGCTTGGTACAACCCCTCAGTTCACGATTGGGTGGTGGGCTCCGGAAGGTTTGAAATTCTGGTAGGCGCCTCTTCCCGGGATTTCAAACTAAGACAATCGGTTGAGGTGGAAGCGACCCAATCGCGCTATCCCGAGCTAACGCGTGATTCTTTTCTCAAAGCGTTTAGACATCATCCGAGGGGCAGGTTGTTTTACCCGCGGTTGGTCGAAGCCCTGGGCATGGGAAATCCTGACGAACCCACCAAATCCGCGCGCCAACTGACGCCCGCAGAAGCCGCTGCAAAAAGGCAAGCCGACGTCGCCACCCAAGCATTTCTGCACGATATGCCGGTCTACAAGGTTTGCGCGTTGTCCGAAGGCCGGTTCAGCGAGCAGGACCTGGAAGAAGTCTTGCGACGGGTACGATAGCATCGAGCTATCGCTTGATTTGGCTCAGAACGAGCGCTTTCGGAATGTTGCCGCCTGCCTCCCTGCCTGCGGTAGGGTACCGACACGATCGAACCAACCGCTGCTTCCTACCCCGACTCTCACCTGCATCACCATCCCTGCACGCATCGGGGTTCACAGACGGAACGGGAGGTTTGCTGCGTTTCTCGGACGCTAGCCGCCTTCGCCACGCCCGCTCCATACCGCTCGGGAGGACGTCCACTTTCCTCGTCCGAAACGCCTTCCAAAAGCAAAGGACTAGCGCTTTTCCGTTGCGGAACGTGGGGAACGTCGCTGACGGAGCTAAATTTGATTAAGGTCTAAAGCCTGAAACCTAAAACGGCACGTGTGACGGAGTCGATCGCGCGGGCTCTACCTCGCTCCCGCTTTCTTGGCATCTGCACGTGGGCTGCGGCCAAAAAGCCGGCGGAACTCGCGGCTAAACTGCGAAGCGCTCTCGTAACCAACCTGGGCGGCCGCAGTCGCTACGCCCAGTCCCTCGTGTGCGATGAGCGAGCGGGCCTTGTGCAAGCGGAGCGCTTGGAGGTAGCGTAACGGAGTGGTCGCCGTGACCGCCTTAAAGTGGCGGTAAAAGGTGGGCACGCTCATGCCGACTGCACGCGCGAGGCTCTCAATTCCGGTACTCTTCCCGTAGTCACGGTGCATGATGCGCAAGGCTTGGCTCACCTGCCCAAAGCCGCCGTGGTGCACGGCGGCCGCGCGCAGCATTTCACCCTGTTCACCGAGCAGCACGCGATAATAGATCTCCCGCACGATGGCGGGTCCTAGCACCCGCGCTTCCGCCGGTAAGCGCAGGCATTTCAAAAGCCGCAAGGTCGTGTCGCGCAGTTCTGCTGTCAACGGAGAGGCGCGGATCGCCCGCGGTACCTGCGTAACCCGGGTGGCACCATGTCCCATCTCCAACGACAAGAGGCCGAGAACCGTCCAGTCGAGGTCGACCGACATGAACACCAGCGGCTTGGCTAAGCTTGCCTCGATCTCGCATTCCACCGGCAGCGGCACCGCAAGCACAAGGTAGTTTTCGGCGTCGTAGCTAAAGACTTCCCGACCTAGGTGGCCACGGATTCGCCCTTGACCGACGATCTTGACGCTCGGCTCGTACACCGCTGGGCTGCGCGCGTGCGCCTGGGTGATGCGCTGAAAGCTGATGCCGGGCAAAGTTGATGCGTTAACGCCGGTCTGAACAGCCAACGCGCTCATCCGCCGCGTCAAGCTACTAACCTCCTGTCGGCCCTTGGTCACCGCCTTAGTTTCGTGTGCTTCGATAACATTAGGCAAGTCTTTGAGAACGCCTGCCATTGTCAACGAGCGATGCGCCGCCATGGTCAGTGGACCCTGCGCTTATGAGGACACAAAAACTTTCCATCCTCGTCTTGGGTGCTGGTGAACTCGGGCTGGCCATGCTCCGTGCCTTGGCCAAGCGAGTCGCACAGCGTCCTGGAATCAACCTCAATGTTCTGCTGCGCCCTGAAAGCATCAACACCCAGACCATCGACAAACGACGCGGCCTTGCCGAGATCCGTTCGCTTGGCGTCCAGATCGTACCTGCTGACCTCGCCGCCGACTCTCCCGCCGCTCTCGCCACCCTGTTCAGGAACTTCCACACGGTGATCGGTTGCACGGGCTTTGCGGGCGGTCGCGGCACGCAGCGCAAGCTCGCGCGCGCGGTGCTCGACGCCGGGGTGTCACGGTACGTGCCATGGCAGTTTGGCTTGGACTACGACGCCATCGGCCGCGCCAGTGCGCAGGAGCTCTTCGACGAGCAGTTGGATGTGCGCGACCTTCTGCGCGCCCAAACGCGTACGGAGTGGGTCATCGTTTCGACCGGCCTGTTCACCAGTTTCCTGTTCGAGCCTGCCTTCGGCGTAGTCGACCTCGCACAGAACTCCGTCCACGCGCTTGGCAGCTGGGACACTGCCGTCACCGTGACGACGTCCGAGGACATCGGTACTCTGACGGCGGAGATTCTTTTTACCGAGCCAACCATCGTCAACCGAGTGGTGTACACGGCGGGCGATACGATCACCTACGCCCAGCTGGCGGACATCGCGGACTTTGTCTTGGGTCGAAAGCTGCAGCGAGAGGAATGGAGCCTCCCGCGGCTCAGGCAAGAACTGGCGCAAGATCCTGGTGACGCCATCAAGAAGTACCGGGTGGTGCTCGCGGAAGGGAAGGGGGTCGCTTGGGCGATGAGCCAAACGTTCAATGCCCAGCGCGGGATTGAGGTTGTCGGCGTCGACCAGTGGGCGCGGAAAAACTTGAAGGCCCCGGCTGTTGCCCACTAAAGGCATCGTTTTCCATAGCTCCGGGGGTGGCCGTTGAACACGTCTTGCCTCACCTTCTTCTCCACGGACGCCGCAGGGCTAAACCTGCGTCAGGCCGACCTGCGCACACCGAGTGCCTACCGGCCCCGCCTCGCCTCGACCCGGCGCTCCAGGTTACTCGCCCGGTGAAGGCGCCAAAAGATTCAGGTCAATCGTTTCCGCCATCGCTTGGTAGCCGACCCGGTTAGGGTGCAGCAACTCCCCAGGCCCACCGGTCGTTTGGTTGGGCTGCATCGGCGCCTTCATGGCGCCGGTGTCCGGGTCCAGCGTTGCCGCATCAAAATCGGCCACCGCATCAAACAGCCCGCTGGTCCGCATGAAGTCGTTCACCTTCTTGCGTTCCGCATCCACTTTCGGAAATCCATAGCTCCCGATCGGGCTGCCAAAACTCGACACGACCGTTGCCCCGACGACTTTGATGCTCTTGGCATGCAGCCGCTCGACGACCTCCTTAAAACCCTCGATCACGTCGTCGCCTGAAGCGAGGCACGCGCCCAAGTCATTGATCCCTTCCAACCAGACGACGTAGCGCAGACCCGCCACGCCGAACACGTCGCGCTCAAGCCGGTCGATGGCCGAGGGACCGTTGACGGATGTCCCGCCGTTGCGCGGGCAAGAGGTCACCGTGTTCCCGCTGATGGCTTCCTTCACGACGACGATCTTGTTGCCGTAAGCGGCGTGCAACCGCCGTGAAAGCACGTCGGGCCAGCTGTCGGCGCCGTTCAGGGTGCTGTTGACCCCCTCGGTGATGGAATCACCAAAGGCGCACACCACCGCGGTGCCCGGATCGGCTTGCACCTCCACGGCGTCCAATAAGAACCAAGAGGTGGTGGTGAAGGGGAACGCGCCGTCGTCTTGATCCCGCGTATGGTCACCGCTGCCAGGCGAGGTGAGGTAGGAGGTGTAGAAGGCGTCGCAGTGCCACGTGAGGGGGCCACTGTTGCCCTTGACGAAAATACTAACCACCAGCCGATTGCCTTCGAGGAGCGGCTCGGCCGGGTCGCTGCCTATGGTCACCTCGTCGCTGTAGAGTTCCTTCCCGACCGGGATGACCACTTCCGGTTGACCGCCGAATCGCACCCCCTGGACCTGACCCGCGACAAGGTTACCCCCGGCGGCCTGAAGCCCCACGGTCACGGCGCCCAAAGTGACGGGGCGGCTGCCGAACGCGTTGGAGAACCGCAGCCGGATCGTCTTGCTCCAGAGGTCCGGCTTGACGATGAGCCGGAAGGTCTGATCCGTAGCGCCTTCGGTGTCGCCGTGCGGCAGCGCAAAGCTCAGGTCGGGCTGCGCCGCGGGCCAACCAGCCGGATAGGGTCCCTGCGGCGAAGCGGTCCAGGATGCCACCCAGACTTTACCGGGCTCAAGCGCCTGGGCCGACGCCTTCAGGCCAAAGGCAGCGCCTACCGCAAAGGAAGCCACTAAAAAGGCCCGTGGTAGAGCTGCCTGCCGGCAACCCCGTGGAGGTGGACGGTGGGAGAGGGGACGTACTCTGGGGAAGACGTTGGGTTTCATACGGGTCTCACTGGGGGAAAGCGTTGGCCGTTAGAAGGGTATGACGAGGCGCGCCACATGGCTACTCGTGTTATCTGCCCGAGCCCGCCGAACTGCATCCAAAGCGCCCTTCGGGCTGACGTGGCGATAGAGCGTTCGGCAAGTGCCTCCCAAGTTCCGGGCCAGACCGGCTTCTTTGGTCTTGGGCAGTTCCATCGCCGTCATGGTGAGGCGCGCCTTGGCAGGCGTGATTTTGAACGGCGGGCCGCCCTGGCGACCGCGGGCTCGCGGTGGTCGGCCGCGGCGACTCCTGTCGTTGGTCGCCGCCGGCGGCGCCACGCGTCGGGAAAACCGTGGACGAGAAGCGCCTCTGCTACAGCCGTGAAAGCGTCCACGGTTGCAGGCGCGAGAGAATGCGTCCGATTGGTATGGCGGAAAGAACGTCACGGCCTTAAAACCGGACATCGCCACCGAGGTATGGAATTACTCGCCCGGCGGAGGAAGTCGCCTCGAAGTGCATGGAAAAGTGCCGAGGGGTTGAACGTCATGCCTCGCCGAATCTCCTTTATCGTCGCCCCCGCCTTTGAGCTGCTCGACCTGAGCGGCCCGATGTGCGCGTTCAACTTCGCCCGCGAGTTCTACGAGGCTCCTTACGAAATCAGCGTCGCCTCGGGCGCGGGCGGGCCTGTGCTCAGCTGCGCCGGCCTTTCGATCGAGACCTTCGGACCCGACAAGAAGAGCGATGGCGACACGGTCATCGTGGTCGGCGGGCCCGCAGCGCACCTCGCCGAGCGAGAGCCGGCAACTATAAGATTATTGAGGTCGCTTGCACCTGCGGCACGACGCATGGCGAGCATCTGTACGGGCGCCTTTTACCTGGCGGAGGCTGGCATCCTGGACAATCACCGCGCGACGACGCACTGGCGCTGGGCGCCTCTGCTGCAATCGCGCTTCCCAAGCCTGTCAGTCGAGGCCGATCGGATCTACGTCAACGATCGGACCGTCTGGACTTCGGCGGGTATCACGGCCGGCATCGACATGGCCCTTGCCCTGATCGAAGCGGATTTCGGACCGGAACTATCCAAATCGGTTGCCCGCGAAATGGTGGTCTACCACCGCCGGCCAGGCGGGCAGTCGCAGTTCTCAGCCATCCTTGACCTGGAGCCCGCGTCGGATCGGATTCGCGAGGCGCTGGCCTATGCGCGCGAACACCTGCACAAAAATCTTTCGGTTGAGCGTCTGGCGGAGGTTGCGTGCGTCAGCAGCCGGCAATTCGCGCGCATCTTTCTCACGGAAACCGGCGAGACACCAGCGCGGGCGATCGAACGCCTCCGCGCGGAGGTCGCCCGTCCCAGAGTCGAGGAAAGCCAGGAGCCGATCGAAATGATTGCCCGGGAGGTCGGCTTCGGCGACGCTGAAAGAATGCGGCGCAGCTTCCTGCGCCTGTTCGGGCAATCGCCGCAAGCCGTTCGTCGCATCGCGCGAGCTTATTCCCAGCCGTCGACCTGACGGTGCCGCCCTCGCTTCGGCGGCATCGGCCCGTGACAGGATTCGAGGGATTTTTGTCATTTCCCACGAACGCACAAAATAGGAGGGTTCGGCCGTGCGCTGCGGCCAGACTAGGTCTGCAGTGCTTTGGATAGGCGGTCTCGTCGCCCGGTGCTTACGAAGGCCGATCAGCCCTGACGAAAGAGGTAAAATCATGTTTGATAAGCAAAGCATCCATGGCGTGAATGGCGTCGACCTCAACGTGGTCGAAGCCGGTGAAGGGAGCCCCGCCCTGGTCTTCCTCCACTACTGGGGCGGTTCGAGCCGAACGTGGGCTCCTGTCATCGACGGCTTGTCCAAAACCAACCGCTGCGTAGCGATCGATTTTCGCGGCTGGGGCCAATCGAGCAAGGAGGCCACGGACTACCGATTGGAGACGCTCGCCAGCGACGTCGTCGGCATTGTTGACGACCTCGGCTTGCCGGAGTTCATCATCGTCGGCCATTCGATGGGTGGCAAGGTGGCCCAACTTGTCGCCGCCCAGAAACCGGCAGGGCTGAAGCGGCTGATCCTAGTCGCGCCCGCTCCGCCGACCACCCTCGACGTTCCGGAGGAACAGCGCCAAGGAATGATTGCCTCGTACGGGAGTCCCGCAGGCGCCGAGAAGGTGATTGAGATCCTGTCACCGCCTCAGCTGTCCGAGGCCTCCCGCAAACGGATCATGGAGTATCGCCAGCAGATCATCGAAGACACCTTGTGCGGGTCGCCGGGCGCGAAGCGCGCGTGGCCTGAGCAGGGCATGCTGGAGGACATCACCGAGCAGGCGTCCAAGATCACCGTGCCCGTGCGTATCATCGTCGGCAGCGCCGACACCGTCGAAACTGAGGCGTCTCTCCGCGCCGCCTTTGGTAAGGCGGTCCCAGGCACCGATTTCGTCGTGCTCCCCGGCGTCGGCCACCTGGCCCCGCTCGAGGCGACCGCCGAGGTGGTCAACGCGATCCGCTTCGCCGCGCTTTCGCCGAACGGTAACGGCTAAGCAACCTCGCAGGATACATCTATGATCGCGGACATCCGGGTTCCAGACAGCGGCATCGTCCGTCAGGCGGAGGAGCTGGCGCGGTCGCTGTCCAGCGGCTTTCCCTTCAACCACGTGATGCCCGCTCGCCTCTGGAGATATCGGACTGGTCGACCTTACAGGGCAACGGGCCGTTCGACGAATAAGCAGCAGAAGCCGCGTCACCCCCGGCGTGAAAGGGTGGCACGAGATGTAGCTGTCACCACCACCGAACTCCACCACTGAAACCGACCGCGCCTCAGCCGCATGCAGTCTTTCCCGTAACGACGGGCAAACATGAGGGCCGGTTCGCCGACCGCGAGAAGCACTAAGAGAGAAAAGATCAACCGTGGGCCATCCCTTCCTTCCCGACGGCTACCAGTTCCCTGGAGCAACCCGTCGGCTTTCCTACGCGGATATCAACAACCCGGCGGTCAAACCGGTGTGGGCCAAGTTCGGGTTCGTGCAGGACCATCTGTTTCATATGCTCGCGCACCCGCCGTCGACGTTCGGTGCGCTAGGCGACTTGGCGCATGCGATGTAAGGCGACCTCGAGTTGGACGCGCGCCATCGTGAACTCGCGATCATGTGCGCAATGCGCGTTACGGCTGGGCTTGGCATTTCACCATCGCCTGCGACGATGCCCTGCTCGCCAAAGACCAACTGGCCGCCCTTCAGTAAGGCGACATCCGCCGTCCGTTTTTCACCGACGACGACCACACCATCCTGGCGTTTATCGACGAGCAAATCCGCCTTGGCGCGATCTCGGAATCGACGTTCAAGGCCGCAAAGTACCTGCTCAACGCGCGGCAACTGATCGAGCTCATCATCGTCATCGGCGCCGATGCGCCGATCCGGAACGTCGTGGAGACGGTCGCGTTGCAGCTCCAATGGGAACCCGACACCCCCCTCCAGCGCTCGCCGGGCGAGTCCTATGAACCCGCCTCTGCCGACCCGCCGGCGCCGGTCAATACTGCGCCGGTTTGAGCCAGTGTCGGACCATGCCGGCTTGGGAAAGGGTCCACGTGCCAAAGGCGCCGACGGCAAACCCCGGGGTCAGCCGGTCGGATCGTCCACCCTCGTCGAGAAGGGTTTCCCTCACGCACCCAGCGCTGCCACGACCCGGGCGCCACGCAGCTCGCCAGCACCGGCACCGCCGAGCAGCCACGCCAACGGCCCGACGGTCTCCGGATCCAGCGCGATCCGCCATTCTTGAACGGCGTAGCGCACCGCCTCCGCCGCAGCCACCGCAGACACCTCCGGGCTGACGGCCGCATTACGGCGTGTCGTCTCTGGGCGCCGTGAGACGCGCGGCACCGCCAACGCCGACAGGGCGTCCGCCTCTGCAACGGACACCGCCAGCACCCGTGCTTCCGGCAAAAGCGCCCCGAGCACTTGGCGGTAAGCGTGGCCGACGGTCGTACTCGTCGCGGGGACGATCAGGACATCAAATTCCGGGTGGTCCTCGACCACCTCCAAGACCAAGGTGCCGACACCCGCGGCAAAGGCCGCTTCTTCCGGACCAGGGCAGGGGCGATAACCCGCGCGCAGGGCGGCGGCGGCCTCCGCGTCGGTCGCCTCGGCCGTCGGGCAGCGGCGGACCTCCACGCCCGGCAGCTCCCATGCCGGCACCTCCGGCATCCCCGGACCAAGCACCGCCTGGACCGGCACACCCAACTGGGCGCACACCTCGACGGCCGCGCGTTCGGCCGCGCCGACCCGCCTGAGCAACACGCCCCGGAGCTCCCCGGGGCGTGCTTCTTGTAAAAGGGCGTTGCACACTCCCCGGGCCGCGGCGTTTCCACCCCGCTGGTGTTGTTCCAGTTTCAGCAAGACGTCCGCGGCCCCGGTCAGCCGCGCCAAGTGCACGGCGGCTTCCAACGGGGTCCGACGGACGGTGCCCTGCAGGCGGGCGCGGGCGCGACGGCGAAGCATCGCGCGAATAAAGGTGGCGAGGAGAAAGCAGAGAAAGAAGCAGGCCAGGACGATGAGCCACGGGTACTCGGAGAAGAGCATGTTCACACGGGTCCAGAGCGAAAGAGAACCGACATGGT
>CAXUNV010000048.1:0-15563 GCA_964252355.1 uncultured Chthoniobacterales bacterium
GTCCCTGCAGCGCGCCCCGCCCCCGTTCCGGCCCGGCGGAGGGCATAGTTAGACACCTCTTGCCCTCCCAAGCCACGGGCGGCGCCGCATGCCAAAGGGCAAACGTCGCGCGGAAGGTGCACCGCGATCTAACCCGCGGCAGGCGGCGGTACCAAGGAGGTGCGCTCGCCAGCATCGCCAACGGTCGCCAATGCCCTGGTTTTGGCGCATGCTGCCGGCGTGGACCCTGACGACGAGGCGGACGAATGGCGTGAGCTCGCTGCTCACGGGCGGTCAGGCGTGCGTGATCTACGGCGGAGCGGAGTTTAGTCGCGACACCGATCTCGCCGTCTTGGCCGACCCGGACAACCTTGCTCAGGTTTTGGTTCCGGGAGCTGCGGACGCCCGCCTATCTGATCGAGCTGGCAGCCGAACGTCCCGAAATGGCGTTGCAGGTGACGCCAGACCGACCGCTCTTGAAAGACGCCATGGCCGGGGACGAAGCCGGGTTGGCGGAAGGTTTGGCCGCGGAGGCCGCGAAAGAAACGGAGCGCAACCGCGTCCATTGGGAACCGTTGCGCCGGGAGCGCGAACGCCTCAGACACGCGCGGTGAGGCAAAGCCGCACGCGGCGTTCGTTGAACAGACCGCCAGAACGCCGGCGTCGGCGGGGTTGCCGGCGGGAGAGGCACAAAAAGACGAGAGTCTGCCGAGCTTTTTTGCTAGCCGTACCTGCAGATCTATGAAATGCGTCTCCTTGGTAATCCCGGTGATGGCGGCGAGCCTCTTTTCTGCGCCGGTTCCGTCCCATGCCGCCTCCACCGCGTTCGACGGGGGTTGGTCGGTCACGCTGGACGTCCCTGAATATAAGGATCCAACCGGGGTGGTCGCGCGCGCCTACACATTTGAATTTCCCGCGTCGGTGGGAGGCGGGGTGCTGCATGGCGAACACGGGACCAAGGGCATGCCGTCGTGGCTCGCGCTTGACGGAGCCATCCAAGCCAATGGATCTGCGCTCCTGCACGCCCACGGGATTACTGGCAGGAGCGAATACAACCTGGGCCACGCCAAGCTAGGCAAACCGTACGAGTACGACGTGAAGGCCCGCTTCCAAGGGAACGGAGGAACGGGTCAGCGGGTTGGGGGTCGGATAGGTAATTTCCACTTCGTAAAAAGATGAGGGCATCCCGGTCTGCCGGAGAAGCCGCCGCCAGCGCACGAGAGACGTCCCGGGGGTGAAAAGGTAGATTTAGGCCGCTTCGCGGTTCCAAACGAAACCCGACCAAGGCAGGTCCACAAATGGGATGAGCACGCATGGCGACGATGGCCTTCAAGGCAGGTCAAGCTGCACCGGGAACCCCGGGCAGACCCGTGAAGCTTGAAGGGGCGCCGCAGTTTCAGCCGACCAGAACGTCATCTTGCCCGCCTCGTCGCAAAACCAGACCTCCTGTGCGCCGGCTTCGAAGTAGAGCGCCCGTTTTTCGTCCATCTCGGCCCGGCTGTTCGACGGGCTGATGACCTCCACGCAGATTTCCGGGCTGCGGGTTAGGCAGACCGAACGGATCTCCCCTCTCCGCTCCGGGACGAGCCACGCCACGTCGCTCGCTTTCACGCCGTCGGAGGTCGAGACGGGGCACTCGGTTAAGGTTCGGCCTTCTGGCAACAGGGTCTTAAGCAAGAACGCGACCTCGGATTGACGGTTCCCGTGGAAAGGGGCGGGTGGGGGACCCATGAGGATGTGCCCGTGGCGATCCGTCTCGATGCGGTGCGGCAGCCGGGCCAAATCCGGGTCGTTCAGCAGCTCCGCCCAGCGCCGCAGATTCCGCTCGGTCTGCTCTTTGAGAGGCGGCAACTCGATGACCAGGGCCATAGTGGGGAGCCTAGCGGCCGGTGCCCGACGGTGCAACGGCGCACCAGCCTTTTTGGCTTGGTCTCCTTCGGGTCACCGTGGAAGGATGACGCCTTGCATGACTCCCAGCACGCTTCAGATCGCCGTCACGGGGCTTCAAGGGCCGGCGGTATTTTCTGAACCGTTTGAGCTTTTGGCGTCCGAACTGGCCCCGCGTCTTGCGGGCCGCGGCCACGCCGTGACGTTTTACGGTGCAGGCGTTACCAGGCCAGCCAGCGGGGAAGCCGCTCGCCCTGGTCAATTGTGTGAGGTGCCGCTGCCGGGCGGCGTGGAGACGCTCGGCCAGAGCCTGACGGCGCATTTTTTCGGGATGGTGCAGGCGTGTCTGGGGACGGCTGACGTCATCCTGCAGGTGCATGCCGGCGGGGGTCTGTTCCAGCGTTTGCCGCGCCTGCTTGGCCGTCGCACGGTGCTGCACCTCGCCGGTTTGGATGGACTCCAGCGACGGTACGGACCCTTGACCGATGCGTTCCTGCGCCGTTCCATCCGGACCGGCCTCCGGTTGGCCCATCGCGTGGTCGCCGATGCGGAGGAGACCCGACGGGTTTATGAGGCGCGCTTCGGCCGCACCTGTGAGACGGTGCCCTACGGCGCACCTTGCCGGCCGGCACCCAGCGACACCCTGCTCCGTCCACTCGGTTTGACGCCGGGCGGTTACTACCTTTGCGCCGCTCCCGCACTCGGCGCCGAACGTCTGCCGGTCATTGCGGAGGAATTGAAGCTGGGGAGCTCGTCCCGCCCGTTGATCGCAGCGGTTCCCAGCGCCTCCACGGCCTTGGACGGGGCGGCAACGGAAACGCTTCCGGCAAACGGGCGCGTGGACGCCGCGCGCACCGTACCTGCCGACAGCTCACTCTGGCAGGCGTTGCTCGCCCACGCCTTCGCGTTCATCCACCGCAACCCGCTCGGGCGGCTCGATCCCGTGCTGCTGGAGGCGCTCGGGGCCGGCGCCTGCGTGCTGGCCGAGGACGACCCTTTTTCTCGGGAAGTGTTGGCCGAGGGTGCTTACGGGATCTTCTGGCGTCCCGGGCTGGGTGGGGTGGCCGACGGGGTGCGACGGCTGGAGAGCGACCCGACGCTGCCGGCACGCTTTCGCCGTTTGGCCACCCAACGGGTGCGCGAACGCTACGGCTGGGATCACGTGACCGATGAATACGAAAGGGTGCTGCGGGCGGCCACGGGACGAGGGGCAGCCACCGACTTGCCGTGAGCGCGGGAGGTCAGGGAATCGAGGGATCACAGGGCCAGAAAGCTGAAGGCTCACGCGGGGGGTCACACCTCGCGGCGTTAGCCGTGCTGGTGCGCGATTACGACGAGGCGAAAGCGTGGTACTGCGGCCGGCTCGGGTTCGAACTTGTGGAAGACACGCCACTGGGCGGGGGCAAACGTTGGGTTTTAGTGGCACCACCGGGTGCAAACGAAACGCGGTTGCTCCTGGCCAAAGCTTCCGGTCCGGCACAGGCGGCGCGGGTAGGCGACCAGACCGGTGGCCGCGTGTTCCTGTTTTTGCACACGGACGACTTTTGGCGCGATTACCACCGGTTCCGTGATCGGGGCGTGGAATTCGTTGAAGAGCCCCGCGAAGAAGCCTACGGGACCGTGGTCGTGTTCCGCGACCTGTACGGGAACCGTTGGGATTTGGTGGAACCGCGCCCAGGGCGGGGCGCCGCGGTCTAGGCCGCCGATCAAAGATCTAGCGCCTGCCGTCACCTGGGGGCGGCGGCGACACGCGGCCCGGCGGCGGCGGCGGAGCGCAGGCCCGCTTGGCTAGGCACCCGGCGTTGTTGCCAAAGGCCTTCGGCGGTGTAGAGGGCGAGCGCGGCCCAGATGCAGCCAAACGTGACCGCGCGCGCGGGCGTGAACGGTTCGTGGTAAAGGAAGAGGCTGAGCCCGAACATCACGCTCGGCGCGAGGTATTGCAGCAGGCCCAAGGTGGTCATCGACAGGTTGCGTGCGGCGGTCGCAAACCAGAGCAAGGGCAGCGCGGTCACCACGCCGCCACCGAGCAAAAGGCTGTCCACGACGATGCCGGTGCGGCCGAATCCGCCGAGGCCATGGGCGCACCGCCAGCCGATGAGTCCGGCGGCGAACGGACTCAGGAGAGCCGTCTCGAAGAAAAGCCCGAGCAGCGGACCGCTGGGGGAGAGTTTGCGGCAGAGGCCGTAAAGGCTGAACGAGACGCAAAGCGTCAAGGCGATGGCTGGAAACCGGCCGTAACCGGCGGTCGAAAAGACGACTCCCAAGCCGGCGAGCGCCACCGAAGCCCACTGCCAGGGACGCAGGCGTTCCCGGAGGAAGGCGGCCCCGAGCGCCACGTTGGCCAAAGGCGTGAGGTAATAACCTAAACTGGCTTCCACCACCCGGTCGTGGACCACGGCCCAAATGTAAACGAACCAGTTGGTCGCGATGAGGGCCCCGGAGGCGAGCGACCAGTAGAGAACCCGTGGTGAGCGGAAGGTGGCACGGACGGCAGCCCATCCGCGGGTGACGGTGAGCAGCACCAAGACAAACGCGAGCGACCAGACGATGCGGTGCGACAGGATCTCGTCGGCGGCAAGGGCCTCCAACCCCTTCCAGTAAAGCGGAAAGAGGCCCCAGACCGTGTACGCCGCCACTCCGGCGAGAAAACCGCGCGCTGGGTTGGCGGCGGGGGCTTTGGCCTGCAAGGGACGGTAGGGTCGGCCGGTTCGAGCCGGTGCGCAAGGGCGGCTCGCCAGCGGCCGGTTAGTCACGTCGGCGGTGCGTTGGAGTTGAGCAGGCGCTCGACGAAGACCAAGTCCAGCCAGCGACCGAACTTGCAGCCGACTTGGCGGAGGTGAGCCACCCGCTCGAACCCGAGCCGTTCGTGCAACCGGATGGATCCGGCGTTCTCGGCGTCAATGCCCCCGACCATGGCGTGTTTGCCCAACCGCGTGGCCTGTTCCACCAGGGCTAGCACCAAGGCGGCGCCCATGCCTTGCCCTCGGCAATCGGCGCGGACGTGCACCGTGTGTTCGACCGTGTACCGGTAGCCTGGCCACGCGCGGAAGTCGCCGAAGGAGCCGAAGCCGGCCACGGCACCATCTATCTCCCGAGCGACGAGCACGGGGTAACCCGCAGCGCGGCGCGCGCGCCACCACGCCTCGCGTCCGGCGAGGGTGTCAGGCGTCTCGTTGTAGACGGCGGTCGAGGTCGCCAAAACGTCGTTATAGATGGAAAGGATCCCTGGCAGATCCTCCGGTGCGGCGTCGCGGATGGCCCAATCCATTGGCGAGGAGCTTGGCGGATTTTGCCGGGCGGTGAAAAGCCGGGATTTCCGGGTGACGCCGGTGGGGCGAAAACCCGGCCGGCAGAACGAAGTGGCTTTCGGGGGTGTAGAACGCCGGGCGGTTTGAGCCGGGTGGCCTGACCCCGGCGGCGTGCGTTCACTATGGTTCCCGCCCGGCTCAAACCGCCCCGCGGCCGTCCACCCCGGTGGCCGCCCTTTCTGGCGGGCCGGGTTTTCGCCCCACCGGCTCACCCGCGGATGCCGCCTAGAACCGGCAACCGGAAACTGGTAACCGCGAACCGGCAACGCCTTTCACACCCCGACCGATCCTTCCTCGGGCGCTTCGGCCGGTGCCACGGCGAGGCTCCGGTCGTTCAACATGCGGTTGACGGCGTTGAGGTAGGCGCGGGCGCTGGCTTCCACCACGTCCGTGCTCGCCCCTTTGCCGCTCACCAGTTTGCCGCGGCCGAAATCGCACTTCACCGTCACCTCGCCGAGCGCGTCTTTGCCGTCGGAGGTGGCGTGCACCTGATAATCGCGCAGGTGCCCTTGTTGGTTGAGGATCCGGTCCACGGCCTTCATCGCGGCGTCAACGGCACCGTTGCCCGGTGCGGAATCCTGGAGCAGCTCCTCGCTGCGGCGCAGGCGCACGGTCGCCGTCGGGATCGTGTTGGTTCCGGAAGTCACGTTCAGGTAATCCAACTGCCAAGTCTCGGCCACCAGCCCCATGGTGTCGTCGACCAAAGCGCCGAGGTCGTCGTCGTACACGAACTTCTTTTTGTCGCCCACTTCCTTGAAGCGGACGAAGAGGCCTTCGAGTTCACCCTCGTTCAGCTGGTAACCCAGGTGCTCCAGACGTTTGGCCATGGCGTGACGTCCGCTGTGCTTGGTGAGCGGCAGTTCCGTCTCGCCCCAGCCCACGTCTTTCGGGTCCATGATCTCGTACGTCTCGCGCTTCTTCAGGATGCCGTCCTGGTGAATGCCCGAAGAGTGCGCGAACGCGTTCTCGCCGACGATGGCTTTGCTGCGCGCGACCGAAAGTCCGCTCATGCGACTGACCAAGCGCGAACTTTTGACGATTTCGGTCGCGTGCACGTCGGTGTGGACGCCGCCGTAGTAGTCGCCGCGCGTGCGCAACGCCATCACGATTTCCTCGAGGGCGACGTTGCCCGCGCGTTCGCCGATGCCGTTGATCGTGCCCTCCACTTGGCGCGCGCCGGCGCGAATGGCGGCCAGCGAGTTGGCCGCAGCCAACCCCAGGTCGTTGTGGCAATGGACGCTGATGACGGCGTCGTCGATGGCCGGCACGTGCCCGCGCAGGTAGGTGATCAGTTCCGCGAACTGCTCGGGTACGGCAAACCCAACCGTGTCGGGGATGTTGACCGTCGTCGCCCCGGCTTCGATCGCCGCCTGCACCACCGTGGCCAAAAACTCCGGTTCGGTCCGCGACGCGTCTTCGGGCGAGAACTCGACGTCGCGCACCAGCGCCTTGGCGCGGGCAACCCCCTCCTTGGCCAAGCGGATGATCTCGTCGTGCGCCTTCCGCAGTTTGAAGTCGCGATGGATTTTGGAAGTGGCCAGGAACACATGGATCCGGCCGCGGTCGCCCGCGGGTCGGATGGCTGCCCCGGCCGCGTCGATGTCTTTCGGGGTGCACCGAGCCAACCCGGCGATGATGGGTCCTTTGACCTCGGTGGCGATCTGCTGCACCGAAGCGAAATCGCCGTCGCTGATGACCGGGAACCCGGCCTCGATGACGTCGACGTTCAAGCGTTGCAGTTGGCGGGCGACCTCGAGTTTCTCGCGCCCGTTCATGGCCGCACCCGGGCATTGCTCGCCGTCGCGCAGCGTGGTGTCGAAAATGACAACCTTGTCGGTCATAACATGGAATCTTTGTGTCGGTGGAAGGGAGAAGATGGGCGGTCAGAACTGCCTCCACCGCGACTGTTCCGGACCGATTTAAAATTTAACTAACGGGCAAGGGAGAGAAGGAGATGCGGGGCGCCACTCCCGAGCAGCGGAAGAAGCGGCAGGCGGCCGAGTTGGATGCAGGAAGGCATCTTTGATGTCTTGGGTAATCGCAAAGGCCGGGGTCGTCAACGCCAAAGGCCGAAACGCAAAAATCGAGGGTGAGGCGGCCGGAGGACCTGCGGTGGGGCGAAGATCCAGCGGCAGAGAGAGGCGGCCTTCGGGATAGACGACCGCCGCTGGTCTGAGCCGGTGCAGGGCGATGCCTGCATGTGACCAGGGCCTGACGTTTCGGGCAGCCGAGCAGAAGGAGACCTTGGGGCGATTCGAGGGCAACCCCACACCGGCTCAGACCAACCTGCAGGCGTCTTTTAAGGTGGTCGCCCGAGCTGCAGGTTGGATCTTCGCCCCACCGCAGGCACGGCGGCGGATTCCAAGCCTGTTTGGCAAGCGACTTCTCCGCCGTCACGTGATGACCGCGGCGGTGGAGGCGACCACGGCCAGAAGCCACGCCGCGCTCGCCTCAGGCACCGCGCTCACCGTGAAATCGAATCCGCCTTTGATGGGCGTCAGCTCTCCGCTCAAGCCGTCGAAGGCGAACTCGTCCGGCGCAAAGCCCTGGAGGTCGGCAAACCGGATCAAACTGTAGGTTTCGCCGGCGAGCGCGCCGTCGTCGACCAGATTAAAGCGAAAGCGGGCGCCCGGCCGACGCTCGAGCAGGAGAGCGCCCAGGATGTCCACCTGGTCGCTGCGTCGCTCCAGCGGTCGCTCGCGCCGGCACCGGTCCACGTCACGGTGCCGGACCTCGCCGGGAGGAGGGCGGTGGAAAAAAAGGGCCCCGCGACCGCCGTAAACTGCAGGACGAACGTTGGCGGAGGGCGTAACGGCGGTGCCGGGGGTCGCGACGCGGTCATCGCCGTCGATCGTAGCCGTCGTGATCGGAATCGTCGGCCAAACTTAAGTCACGCAACGCCGGCGCGGTTTTCGGCGTGCGCGGCGTTGCGTTCAAGCAAGCATTTTGGGAGTTCAGAGAGCCATGTCCGCCAGGGCGGTGACGTCGATACACTGCAGCACCGCGCTCGTGCCGCCAAAATTCCGGTTGATGGCGACGGCGAGGCTTGGGTTCGTTAGCAGATCTTGGAAGACGGTGTAGATGGTAGGTTCGGCCAACTGACGGTCGATGGCCAGCCAGGTAAAGAGCCCGATCGCGCCACCATCGGTGTGGTCGGTCTGGAACAGAATATGGGGATAAATACCGCCAATGGCTTCCGCATGCTGCTGAGTGGGATCGAAGGTCATGGCGAACAAGGTTCTTGCGGGATCTGCAGGATGCTGAATCAACTGGCGCCAGACGCGCGGCACGTCGATTGCAGCACCGTCCAGCAATCCACCCGTCAGCCACCGGACCAACGCCGTCACCGTTTGCAGCTGCGAGAGTGGCGGCAGCACGTAGTAATCTCCTTTGACGCCGTTTCCCGGCGTGCCGTGCATCCATGAGATCGGCACCCGTTGCCGGTCATCCGTGGTGGTGCCGCCCACCGCGCCGCCCTGTAAATCGGTGATCGGGGCGGTCGTACCTGGCGGAACCAGCGGCGGCGCATTCGTCGCGCCGAGCTTGAACCAGCTCCAGTTGGTGAACTCGATACCGATCGAAAAGTCGCTCATCTGGTTTCCATGCACAGTAAACAAGGCGCCGTCGCAATGTTGGTAGACGGTGTTGTCCGGCCCGACGGTAAAATGGACCGACCACGGAGCGGAGGCGCCAATGTTGGCCCAACCTACCGTCTCGTGCAGGATCACTTGAATCAGTTCGTCCGGGCGACGCACGTTGGTCAGAGGATTGCCTTTAGAGTCGGTGGTGTAGCGCTTCACTCCAGGATGAGTCCAATTAAGCACGTTCAGCCCAGCGGGCGGGGTCACCTCCTTGGCCCAGAGCACCAGCGTAGACTCGGAAGCTGGGGTAAAAGCGGCGATGTCGGCCGCCTTAGTTTGAGCGCGCCGTTGGTATTCTGCCTGGGTCAAGCTGACGAGCGCATCCGTCGCGGTCTGACTGGCCGTGAGGTCCGGGCTGGCCCGACCGATCGCGGCGTCCGCAAAGGCCTCGCGCGCCTGCGCCGGCGTGATCAGCCCAGCGGTCTGCGCCCGGCTGAGCACACTGCCGAAGTCTTGCAGGTCGCGGTTGGCAGCAGATGGTTGCGTGGGGGTGGCGCGCGGGCCGCCAACCGGAACGCCACCGGTGCTGCCGCGCGGTGCGACGCCGGCACCACCACCACCCCCAGCTTTGCCGCTCGCAATCCTCACCGCGTTATCGGCCAGATTCTTGAGGAGGTCCGCGACCTGCGCGGTGCCCGACATGTCTCTGAAGAGGTTGGGCGTCGCGAGGACGTTCATGGCCGCGGCGAGGCCGGTCGGGTCGGGCGCCGCGGGCGGGTTGACGATGTTGACGATCGGCGTCGGAAAGCCCGTTGGCGTGGCGTTCTGCTGCACGGGCTGAGGCGTCACCGGCGTCGTCGCCGCGATGTCAGGCGCGAAGTGCGGGATCGGCGATTGCTGCCAATCCCAAAAGCGCGTGTTGTCGATGACCTCCGACGCGTTGCAGTGGCCCAACTTAGCCTCCGCGAAGACGCCGCGCGTGGGTAAACTCACCAACCGCTCGTCGAACGCCTGCGCGGCCGCCGCCTCCGGGTCACCGGTACCCGCAACGCTGGCCAGGATGCGGTCGTTCCACGTCGGGTCGGTGGAAGGGTAGACGACGAAGCTGCTGATGACGTCCAACGGCCGGTTCTCGACTTGGCTCAGAGCCGTCGTGCCGTCGGATAGCGAAATCGCGTCGAGCGAGGCGGACCGTTCGAAGCCGTTCAATCCTGAGGCCACCGCGCAGCTGTAAAAGTCTTTGTGCGCCTGCAGATGCGCGATGAGCGACTCGCAGGCTGCACGGTCTTGGAGATCCGCGGGGGAGTAGAGCTGCGGCTGGGGCGGAGGCCGAAGCGCCGGGAGGATCATTCGCCTATTCGCTTCGTCGTTCCGGTTGGTGATGATTAGGTGACCGTTCTCATAGCTTTGATCGACGAGCAGCACCCCGGGCCGACCCGTCTCGGCGCTCAATCCCGTGAGCTTAACGTGCGAGAAGGAGACTTTGGCGGTGTCGCCATCTTCAGGATTAACCTCGACCAGGAACGCGATCGCCGTGATGTCATCCCAGGCGACCGAAGCTCCGCTTTTGGGCCTGCCAACAAACGTGTTGGTCTTGAACGGCTCGCTAAATGCGCCGAAGTTGTTTAGGAATACCTCGCCATCCAAATTCACTAAATCGATCTGGTCTAGGTGTGCCTTGAGCAGTGAGCTGCGTATGTCGATGTGGTTTTTGTGGTCGTCGACCGCCTTGAAAAATCCGCCGGTCGTAAGCTCGAACTCAAAGTAGTCGAACGTGATCGTTCCCGGGCCCGGAGGAAGCGGGCCTGCCGGCAACGGGTTGTTGAGGTCGGCGAGCGGTCCGCCGCGAGTGACGAGGCGGTCAAGGGCGTCGAAGGCGGGCGCATGGCGAGCGTCGAGCAGGGAGGGGACGAGAACGTCTCGCGCATCGAGGATCGCTCGACCATCAAGCTTGCCGTCCTTCAGAAGCCACCCTTCGGATGCTCGGACGAGCGCCGCCGGGCGCTGCCGAACCAGCTCGGTGACGACGCGGAAATGCCTGAGAACCTCGTAGTACAGGATCGTCAAGGCGTGGCTGTGGTTGTAGTTCACCACGGTCCGGGTCTCGATCGCCTCGTGCTCCGCCTGGTTCGACTGGACGACGACCGTGCTCTGCAATTCCCGCGCGGACGAACTGGCTTGACCGATGTTGTCGGCCAGCTTCTGGACGGTCGATGCCGTGAGGTTCCGGCTGCCGCTGCTGCTCGCGGTGCTGCCCCCGAGCGAGCCGGCGACTCCAGCCGAGAGCGAACCCGAGCTGCCGCCGAGGGCGCCGGAGATGCCCCCCATGAAGCTGCTGCCGTGCTGGTATTCCTGAACCGCGGCAGCGGTGGTTTCGGAGATCGTCCGATCGCGGTGTTCGTTGTGCACCAATTGTTCGTCCACCGTCGTACGCTCTTTGCGCTGGGTCTCGTCCCGGCGGGTCCAGTCGACGACGGCGAGGTTGACGGATTCTCCGGGCGCTAGGGGCAAACTGTAAAGAATCTGCCCAAGCGAATGCCCGAGGGGATACCACGCGACCCTGAACTCGTTGACGACCCCGAGCTGGATTGAGCCGGCAGGGTTCGAAGTTTGCGGGATCGTGAGATCGCTCAAGCGAATCGTCTGGTAGAAAGAGTACTCGTGCAACGCCAAGTCGGACGGGAGGACCGTCTCGCAGCCGTCCGCGCCGACCAACAGGCCCGGACTGGTCGCGAACGACCCAGGGGAAAGGTACCAATCCGAGAGGGACGGGCGTTGCATGGAAGCGAAGCGGAGGCCGGATTGGGCGCCGAACGCCGACCCGGGCTCGAGATCAATCCGTGCGACGATGGCATCACTCGAGAACCGCTTCTGCGCGAGCGCGTCCGAGAACGGTTCGCCCGGCACGGCGGGGTAGACGTTGATCGCCGCTCCTGGCGTATTGGATGAGCCTGAGCGTTTTGCCTCGACCGCTTGGGCGACCGCTTGCGCGACGGGCTTGGGGAGATGCGACAAGTCGTACGAAAGATACCCCGCGTGATCGGTCATGAGGACACCCAGAGGATAGGAGACCGGTTTCGCTGAGGCGTCCGGCGTAGTCACCAGTAGGCCGCGTTGGCGCAAGCCATTCTGGATCGCCGCCTTCAACGCCGCGTCGAGGGCTTCAGGGGTCGCGTCGCGTAGCGGTGCACCTTGCAGCGCCGCGTGCACCGCGCCGACGACCTCGGCGAGGAAACGATCGGGATCATCCTTCAGCAGCGCCGTACCGACCGCGGCGTTCATTTCTTGGTGCAGCGCATCAAGGAAGCTTTGCGCGAGTCGCGTCCAGGGTTGTGGCTCCTGCACGTTTTCCTCCGCGTCGCCGGCGAGGGCGTCCCGAAGGTGATGCGTCCAAGCAGCGTCATCACGGGGATTGACCGGAGGGGAGGCAAACCCGTTCTGCACGACCACCTCGGCGAAAAAGCAGAGACCCGCTAGCGGCGTGCGGTTGTCGGTCCGTGAGGCGAAAATCGAGAGTTTTGCGGGCGCACCCGAGCTTGCGTTTGGCATGGTTCCTTTTCTGGTTTGAGACCTCCGCGGTCGGAGCGATCGCGCGTTTATAACCGCGGTTACGCTTCGTGATCGTTGGCCCGAAAACCCGAACTGGCGCCCGCGGCGTGGTTCCGGGGGAGAGTCGAACGACGCCGGACGGGCGGTGCAGGGGAGCGTGACGCGGTCATCGCCATCGAGGGTAGCCGCCGTCGCCCAAATCGTCGGCCAAACTTAAGTCACGAAACGCCGACGCAACTTTTGCGCTTGTCGGACGCAAGGTAAGTACCTAGCCTCGCCGGACCGGAAGGTTAATGAGCATGGGCCGCGCGGCTTCTCGGGGGACAATCGATCTGTCGAACCGGCGGTTACAGGGGGCGCTCCCTTCGTTGCAGGCCTGCATGGACGGAACCGCGCTGGTGCGGGCAGTCTTCCGCGTGCTGCGCGCGGCCGTGCGCTGCGATTTCGTCAACGTCTGCCTGCGCAACGTGCGGGGCAGGGAGGGCAACCGTTCCTACCGGATGCTTGACTCGCGGGGGCGCGAGTTCGGGCCTGAGTTCCTGACCGACGTCTTCTTCCAGGAACACCCTGGCATGCCCATGCTGATGGCCAACCCCGGCGTTCGGTTCATCAACACCCGAGACGTCCTCGGGCCGGAGGAGGTGCTGCGTGGGACCCGTTTTTACACCGAAGTGATGCAGACGCTCGGGTTCCGTCACGCGGTCGGGGTGTTCTTCTGGGATGAGCCGCCCCGCACCCCGGAGGCAATCTTTTCGCTCTGTCGTGCGCAAGGGGAGGAGGATTTCGGCCAAGACGAGTTGGAGGTGCTCGATTGGTTGCATCCGCAGATCGCGGCGGCGATCGCGCGGGTACGCGCTGCCGAGGATGAACGCGCCCTGCGCCTTGGGTTGCGCGGCTTGGCCGCGAAATCCGGGCGGGCCGTCTGTTTTCTCGATTGGGATTTGCGTCTGGCCGGGGCCACCGGTTCCGCCAAGGAACTCTGCGCGCTCTGGCCCGCCGGAAGCCTCCACGTGCAGGGGCATAAGCTGCCGCCGTTCAAACTTCCGGGACCCGTGCGGCAGGCCTGCGTGGAGCTGAAAGAAGGGTGGCACGCCTCGCTGAACCATCGCCCGGCCACGGGTGCGGGCGGGCGCCGGACGATTCACCACCCGACACGGCCCGGTTTGCGGGCGACGGTGGCGCTGCATCCCGCCCCTTTCACGCCGACGGGTAGGCCGGCGTTTCTCGTCGAATTTGAAGGAAACGGGCTGGCGTCGCCCGCCGTCCCAGCAAAGCGAACGGAAGCCGGATCGCCGCTGAGCCTTTTGTCCCGACGCGAGGCCGAGATCGCCCGCTTGGTGGCCGACGGGAAAAGCAACCAGGAGATCGCGCTGCAGACGAACTTGGCTCTCGGCAGCGTGAAGAACAGCCTGCACGCGATCTTTCAAAAACTTCACGTCCAGAACCGCACGGTGCTGACGTTGCTCCTCCGCTTTCCGCCCCGGTGAGTTCTCTTGGCGTGGCTCCCGCCCCTTGTTCCAAGAGCCTCCCTGGGCTCCATTCCCGGTCGCCGGACATGTCTGCAACCTGGAAGTTTTCGCCCGCCCCGGAGCTCGGCCTTGTGCACGAAGTCGTGCGCGAATTGGGGTTGCCGCCCCTGCTCGCGCCCCTGCTCGCCCGGGCCGGGTTCGCGGACCGCGCCGCGCTGTTGCGTTACCTCCAACCGCGGTTGCGCGATCTCGACGACCCAAACCGGTTGGCCGGCATCGCCGAGGCGGTCGCCCGGCTTTTTCGGGCCGTCGATGGCGGGGAAAGGGTGGTGCTCTACGGCGACTACGACGTGGACGGCGTCACCTCCGTGGCCCTGCTCACCCGCGTGCTCCGGGCGTACGGCGTCGAGCCGGGACGTTTCCTGCCTCACCGGGTGGACGAAGGTTACGGGCTCTCGCGCGAGGGCATCGCCCGGTGCCTCGAAGAGCACCGGCCGCGACTGCTGGTCGCCTTGGACTGCGGCACGAGTTCGGCCGGACTCATCGCCGAACTCGAAGCGTCGGGCGTGGACCTCATCGTGTTGGATCACCACGAGGCGAAGCGCGACCTGCCGAAGTGCACGGCGTTCGTCAACCCCAAGGTCTCGGGTGAGTACCGCTACCTCTGCACGGTGGGCGTGGTCTTCAAGCTTTGCCACGCGCTGTTGAAGGCGCGGCCCGTCGCCGGTTTTGATTTGAAGGAGAGCCTCGACTTGGTGGCCTTGGGGACGGTGGCTGACTTGGTGCCGCTCGTGGAGGAAAACCGGACGCTGGTCGCCCACGGCTTGCGCCAACTCGAGCGGACCCGCTGGGTGGGCTTACAGGCCTTAACCCGGGTCGCGGGCGTCGCCCCGCCGATCCGGCCGGTGCACGTCGGTTACCGTTTGGGGCCGCGCTTGAATGCGGCCGGTCGTTTGGGCGTGGCGTTGGACGCCCTGGACCTGCTGCTCTCTGAGGATCTCGCCCAGGCGGAGCGCCTCGCCCACGCGTTGGACGCGCAAAATCGCGAACGCCAGGAGATCGAGGAGGCCACCCTGCGCGAGGCGCTGGCGTTGGCCCTGGCCGACGGCGACCCCAGCGAGCGCGCCGCCATCGTCGTGGGTGCCGCGGGGTGGCACCCCGGCGTGGTCGGGATCGTGGCTTCGCGCCTGATGCGCCGGTTTCATCGTCCCACGCTGGTGATCGGGTTTGATCAGGATGGCCTTGGCAAGGGGTCCGGGCGCAGCATCCCGGGCTTCTCGCTGGTGAACGGCTTGGAACGATGCGCCGAGCACCTTGGCGCGTTCGGCGGGCACGAGATGGCGGCGGGCTTGAGCTTGGCGCAGGAGAACCTGGGTCGACTGCGGGACTCGTTCTACGCCGTCGCGCGAGAGGTGCTTACCCCGGAACAACTCCTCCCGTGCATCGAGGTGACTGCCGCCATGGGGGGTTGGGACGTCGACGAAGCGCTCTGGCAGGCGCACGAGATGCTGCAGCCGTTTGGGATGGGTAACCCCCAGCCGTTGCTCTGCTTGCCCCGGGTCTCTCCCGTCGAACCGCCGCGGTTGTTGAAGGAAAAACACCGCCTTCTTCACCTGCGGCACGGGCGTCGCGTGCTGCGGGCCATCCATTTTAACGGCGCCGAGGTGCCTTTACCGACGCCGCCGTGGGACGTGGCGTTCTACTTGGAACGCAACGAGTACCAAGGGACGGTCCGGCCACAGGTGCAGGTCGAGGCGATCCGGACGGCGCAATAGCGCGCTGTGCGCAGG
>CAXUNV010000049.1:0-14816 GCA_964252355.1 uncultured Chthoniobacterales bacterium
GTGCCGGCAGGTCCGGTTGCACCCCGTGCCGGCGCGCAGCCCCGTGCGGGCGACGGGCGACGGCGCGCCAGGGACCGCGCCGGCCGTCGAAAACGCGTGACGCCGTTTGCCTCGCTGCTCTGCATCGACGACCGGCCCGGCCGCGCCGCGCCGTGCAACATGGCCGTCGACGAATGCCTGTTGGAGAACGCCGCCGAACTTGGGGTGATTTTTCGGCACTATCGCTGGGCGGTTCCGAGCGTTTCGCTGGGGTACTTCACCCCGCACGCGGCCGTAGGCGACCGTTTGGCCGGACGCGAGATGGTGCGGCGCTGGACGGGCGGCGGCTTGGTCGAACATGACGGTGATTGGACCTACGCTTTGGTGGTGCCGCCGACGTTGGCACCTGTCTGGAGCAACGAACGCCTCTACCGCGAGGTGCACGCGGCATTGGGCGAAGCCTTGCGCGCGGGCGGGGTGAAGGCGGTGACGCAAGTCGAGGAACCGGACCCCACCGCCTCGCCCGCTTGCTTCGAGCGGGCGGTGCGGGCAGATCTGCGGATGGCCGGCCGTAAGGTCGCCGGGGCCGCGTTGCGGCGGCACCGGCGCGGGCTGTTGCTGCAGGGCAGCGTACAGGGGTTGCCGTCGGTGCCGCCCGACCTGCTGGAGAGCTTTACCGAACGGCTGGCGACGGAGGTGCGGCCAGGAGAGCTCTCCGCCGACCTGCTGGCGAGGGCTGAGGCGCTGGCCCAGGCCAAATACGCCGCACCAGCTTGGCACGACCGTTTTTAAAAGGCCCTCGGCGCGATTTTGGGTTGCATCATCCCTCGGTCGGGACACCCTGATCGGGATCGGCCGGCTGGCTGCTGCGCACCATGAACGAGCTCTTCTTGCGGAACCGTTTCTTTGCCGGAGTGCCCGAAGAGATTCTCCGGTCCGTGGGCGTGGCCGAAAAAGAGTTCGTCGCCGGTCAAACCGTGGTCCGGGAAGGCGACCCCGGCACGACGTTGCTCCTCATCGGGTCCGGACGGGTGCAGATCTCGCACTCCGGCCGGGGTGGCCATCCTGAAGTCTTTTCCGTGCTCGAGGCCGGCGACTTCTTCGGCGAGCTCTCCGTCATCGACCAGGGGCCGCGGTCGGCCACGGCCACCGCGCTCGAGGCCAGCTTGATCGGCGAAATCGATCGTCCGACCCTTGACGCTCTCATGGAGGCGGCACCCCGGGTTTTGCCCCTGACGTTCACCCGGGTGGTGGTGGAGAGGTTGCGCTCGACCAACGCCCGCTACATCGAGCAGGTGTTGCAGACGGAGCGGTTGGCTTTGTTGGGCACCATGATCGGCTCGGTGATCCACGACTTGAAAAACCCGCTGGCTGCGATCGTCTCTTCGGTCGATTACCTTGACCGGGGCAGCACCGACGGCCGGATCAAGTCGTTGACGGGCATCCTGAAATCGTCGGTCGGGCGCATCGTCTCCATGACTGAGGAATTGCTCGACTTCGCCCGGGGCAAGGCGAACCTGCGGGTGGGCGAAACTTCAGCGGACGCCATCCTGCGGGAACTTGAGGAGGATGTGCTGAGTCACCTCCGCCTGTCCAAGGTGCACGTGGTCGTCGATCAAGGGTCCCGAGAAAAGCTTTGGCTCGACGGCGCGCGCGTGGCGCGGGCGATTGCCAACCTCGTCAAGAACGCGTTTGAGGCGTTGCGCGACCATGGAGAGATCCAGTTGCGCTTTGCTGACGAGGGCGAGTCTCTGTGGGTGACCGTGCACGACGACGGACCCGGCATCCCGGCCGAAGTGCGGGACCGGGTGTTCGAGCCCTTCGTCACCTACCGCAAACAAGGCGGCACCGGCTTGGGGCTGGCGATCGCCAAGTCGGTGGTGGAGGCGCACGGCGGCCGGATCTGGGCCGAGGAAGGCAAGGGGACCACCTTCCGGATCCAGCTGCCGCGGCGCGCGGGGATGGCCAAGGTGGAAGGCTAGGCGTCGCGGCCGCGAGGGTAGCGCCGGCGTCCCGCCGGTACCCGGAGACGCTGCTCCCCGGAGGCCAGCCGGTGCCAAGGCGAAAGCCGCGCCTCCGGTTGCGGACGAAGCGTCCGCGCTCCCTGCGTCGCCCGGACAGGGCCATCTTGGGGCGGCTCCGCTTCCGTGAGGCGATTGCCTGTCTTCCCTTGTGACGGGTAGCCGCGTGTCGCCACGCAGTCGACACTCGGTCGGAACGGGCTTACGCTCGGCCTTCGTTTGAGCCCATGCAGTGCGTTGACCAAACCTCTTCACCCGTAGTGCCGGAGAGGATCCGCACGGTGGGCACGCCCAACGACGACCGTTGGGAGCGGTTTGACCGGCTGCAGCGCAACCTGCGCCCGTTCTTGAGGGGTTATCCGAAATACCCGCGGGTCCAGCGGTTCCGCACCTACGCAGACCTTGCCGAGGGTCGATTTGAGGAGCCTGCCTGAATGCCGTGCGCTGCTGCATCGGTTCGGCGACTGAAACGGTCTGGTTGGGCGTGGCTGGAAGGCGCGGTGACCCGTTGCCCACGGACAAAACGGGCTTGCGCATCAATCCGTCCAACGGCGGATGGTCGCGTCGATGGGCGGGCAGTGTACCATCTTCCATGCGCACCCGTTCCCTCCCTCTCGCCGCCGTTCTCGCCGTCGTCTGGCCGGTGTTTGCGTCCGCGGCCGACGCCCCGCCTTCAACCCTGGTCGTCGGCACTTACACGAACAAAGGCAAAAGCCAGGGCATTTACACCTTTCGGTTTGATCCGGGCGACGGGTCGCTGTCGCCGCTCTCGGTGACGCCGGCCGCCGATCCGTCGTGGGTGCTGGTTTCACCAGACGCCCGCTTCGTCTACGCGGTCAGCGAGGCGCACGGCGGCGACGGTGGTAAGGTGAGCGCGTTCGGTTTCGACGCGAAGACGGGCGCTCTCACTCCCCTTAACCAAGCGCTTTCAGGCGGCGATGATCCCTGCTACCTAAGCCTTTCTGGGGATGGCCAAGCGCTCTTCGTCGCGAACTACAGCAGCGGCAACCTGACGGCGCTGCCGGTCGGAACGGATGGGTCGTTGGGCGCGGCGCAGCCTGCCCAAGTGATCGCCCACGATGGACACGGCCCCAACCCCGAGCGTCAGAAGAGCGCCCACGTGCACTGCGTGCTGCCCGCGCCAGATGGTCGGGTGATCCTCGCGACCGACCTTGGTGAAGACCGCGTCTACGCGTACCGCTACGCCGCCGCGAAGCCTGGTGACGCGGTTTTAGAACCGGCCGACCCGCCGTTCGCGGTCGAGCCGGCCGGGTCCGGGCCGCGACACTTGGCGTTTTCTGCCGACGGCCGGTTCGTCTACGAAATCCACGAAATGGGTGAAACGGTGACCGTCAACGGGTACGACCACGGCCGGTTGACGCCCGTGCAGACGGTCAAGGTCGCCGACGGACCCTGGCCCGATGACACCGGTGCCGCAGCCTTGCACCTCTCGCCGGACGGCCGTTTCCTCTACGCGTCGAACCGGGCGAACGCCAACGACGTCATCATCTTCGCCGTGAATGCCGCCGACGGCACCTTGACCCCGGCCGGCCGGCAGGATGCGGGCGGCAAAATGCCGCGCGACTTTGCCGTCGATCCCAGCGGCCGTTACCTGCTGGTAGCCAACCAGAATAGCGACAACGTCGTCGTATTCCACCGGGACGCGGACACCGGCGCCCTGACGCCGACCGGCAAGGTCTATGAAGTGGGCGCGCCCGTGTGCCTGCAGTTCGTGGAAACTGGCGGTGAGCGGTGAGGATCAGGTGACGGGGGTTAACCCATCTTGCCGCCGGCGCGGCGGCGGGAAAACCTCGCCGGTTTTGCCGTGGTCTCGCGCGGCCAGGGTTGCGCACCCGTCCACGGCCACCCGCACGCCGGGGGTCATCTCTTTCCAGATTGCGGCAAACGCCACGACGGCTTCCGGATCGGTCAGAGGAAGGGCGCAAAGACCCGGACCGGGGTCTGCGGCCACCGATTGCGGGACGACGGCGATGCCGGCCCCCGCTTGGACCAACCGGTGAGCCGCCACGCTGCTCGCCTCCACCGCCACCCCAGGTTCGGACCCGGCTACTCGGGAGAGACTGGCGATCAGGTCGGGATAACCACGGCGTTCGTCCCGAGGGCACATGACGAAACGCTCCGGACGCAGGTCAGCCAAACGGACAGTGGGGAGGGCGGTCAAGCGGTGGCCGGTGGGAACCAACACCGCCAACCGCTCGCGGAAGAGCACTCGGGCGAAGAAGGAGCCGTCGTCGACCGGCAACGGCAGCAGCCCAAGGTCCAAGCGGCCCGGAGGGCCCGGACCTGTTCGGCCGCGGTCGCCTCGTGCAGGCCGAGGTGGCGCGCCGGTGCGGGGCGGATGCCGTGGTCAACTACCAAACCGACGATTGGGTTGCCGATGTCCTCAAAGCGACGGATGGCCGCGGGGTCGACTTGGCCCTCGATTCGGTCGGGCGCGCCACCTTGGCTGGAAGCATCGATGCACTCGCCACGTTTGGGACGGTGGTGTTCTTCGGTTTCGCCAGCGGTCTGCCCGAACCGGTCAGCCCGGCGACGCTGATTCAGAAATCACGCCGTCTGGCCACAGGTCAACTCTTCCAGCATATCGCGCGTCCGGAAGACCTGCAGCGGCGGGCCGGGCTCGCCTTGGCGGGGTTTGCGGAAGGTTGGCTGCCGGTGCCAAAGCCGGAGGTCCATGCCTTGGCCGACGCTCCGGAAGCGCACCGGCGTTTGGAAGCCCGGCTCACGGTGGGTAAACTTGCGCTGAAGCCTTAGCTACCGTCGCCCGGCAGGGGGGCGGGGTCCGAACCGGAAAGCGCGAAGGTGGCGACCGGTTCCCAAGGGCCGCCGAGGTAACGCCAGAGCAGGAGGCGTTCGCCCAGGACCGTGAACGGGACGAAGTCTCGGCGCAAGGCGTCGAGCAACGCTCGGGCCGTTTCCGGGGCGACCTTGTTCTGGACCGTGACGTGCGGCTGAAGTTTCTGGCGGTCCTGCGGGGTGAGCCAAGCGTCCCAGCCGTGCGCGAGGCGTTGGCGAAAGACGACAAGCCTCGGGCAGCGCAGGTCGTAGGCTACGCCCCGGCCAAGGGAGCGCGGCCCGACGACCTCCAGCAGGAAGGGCGGGGTCGCCTTCGCGAGTTCGGACAGGTACGTTTCGATGCCCCGCGACACGGCGCCGGGCAGGTGGTGGAACAGCGTGAGGTGGGCGGCGAGGACGTTGCGTTCGGGCGGGAAATGCTGTTGACGCAACGAGTCGAAGTGCTGTTGAGACTCCTCGTCCAACCCGAGGGTCAGGATGAGGGGGCGCGCTTCGTGGTGGTCTATGGCCATGGTTGAAGGTTGCGCGCGATTGCCAAGGTTCCGCCGGGTGAAGGGGGGCGTTCCAACCGCCGTGAAAAGTCGGCGGCGACACCCGCCCGCATCCCCGGCCCGCAGCGCTTCGCGCAGCGAGGCGGGCGGGGCTACGCAGAGCTTCTCAGGCGGTTTGGGCCTCCCCCGGGCTGCGCGAAGCGTTGCGGGCGGGGAGCACCGGCCCTCCCGGATGGGTTAACCCCCGAGCCTACGTGCCGCCCGCACCCGGACGTTTCCGCCCTTCGAAAAACGGCGCCAAAAGGTCCACCGGCACGGGCAGGAAAGTCGTGGTATTCCGCTCGCTGGCGATCTCGATCATCGTTTGCAGGGTGCGCAACTGGAGGGCAATCGGTTGCTTGGAGATCATGGCGGCCGCCTCGACGAGTTTTTCCGCCGCTTGAAACTCGCCTTCGGCGCTGATGATCTTGGCGCGGCGTTCCCGCTCCGTCTCCGCCTGACGCGCCATGGCGCGCTTCATGCCCTCCGGTAGAATGACGTCCCTGACCTCGACGACGGTGACTTGGATGCCCCACGGCCCCGTCTGGCGGTCGATGATGGCTTGCAGCGTGGCGTTGAGCCGGTCGCGCTGCGCTAACAATTCGTCGAGCTCGGCCTGCCCAAGCACGCTCCGCAAGGTGGTCTGTGCGATCAGGGCCGTTGCGCGCAGGAAGTTTTCCACTTTCACCACCGCCGCCACGGGATCGACGATGTGGAAGTAGACCACGGCATCCACGGTCACCGGCACGTTGTCGCGGGTCATCAACTCCTGGCGCGCCACGTCGATCGTCACGGTGCGAAGGTCCATCCGGACCATGCGGTCTACGAAGGGGATCAGAAAGATCAGGCCGGGTCCACGCGTGCCGCGCAGCCGACCCAGCCGGAAGAGCACAGCGCGCTCGTACTCGCGCAAGATCCGCACCGACGAGGAGAGCGCGAAGGCGGCCAACGCCAACAAAAGAAGCAATATGAAGGTTCCGCCCGCCAAGGTCTCGGCCATAACTGGTTCCAGGCGCCCGTTCGGCAGCCTTGCCCCAAATTACGCCCGCAGGCCGTTTTGGTCCAACCAACCTTCCAACCGCGACCGGGTTTCGGCGAGCCGGTCAAGGAGATCGGACCGGACGTCACACGAGCCCGCGCAAATGGCCCGGATCCCCTCCGCCATGGCCGACGGCGTCGAAGGGAGCGCGCCGGCGGCACGCAGCAGCCGTTTTTCGCCCGGGTGATAGCGACGGTTCGCCGCAAAGAGGATGTCGAAGTAACTGGCCAGCCACGCCGCGGTGCGGTGATTGAGGCTGACGGCGTCCTCACGCGCGCGGGCCGACCGGATTTGGTCCTCGTAGGACCCGTGGATCTCTCCCAGTACCGGCAGGTTCTTGCCCACGATGGCGAGGGCGAGCGCGTCCGGGTAAGGGGTGTTCTGGACCGTGCGTTGGATGCCGTTGAACCAGAGGTTTGGGTCGACCAAGGGTTGCGCGTGCTGCAGGCTGAAGAGCACGCAGGTGCTGTAGCCGACGGCGGCCTCCGCGCGATCCAAACGCGCCGCAACCTCGCCCTCGGTCCACCCGCAATCCCGGTACATGACTTCCACCCCCTTGCCGTCCTCTTCGACCCAGGCATCCTCCCATTCCCAGAACGTGCGGTGAAGCTGCAGTTGGCGGACGCTCCGACGCCGGATCACCCGTTCGCGGTCGGCGGGCGGCACGGGCCCGCGCCAGTAGACGTAAAGATCGCAATCGGACCGCTCGTCCGCCATCCCCGATGTCGCCGACCCGCTGAGGACGACGGCTTCGACCGGTGCAAACTGGAGAAAGAGTTGCGCGATTTCGAGGAGGCGCGGATCGACGGACGTCGTGGCCATGCCGCCGGCGTTCGGGCGTTGGGACGGCGGCGGATGGGTCGGTCCGGACGGCGGGGTTGCGGGTTGCGAGTTTTTGGTTCCCGGTTTCCGGAAGGGGTTGAGCAGAAGGAAACGAAGGAAAAAGGGGCTTCTTGGTTTCCCTACTTCTCGGCGCCGTCCCGAAATGGTCTGGGAGACTGGGAGGTGTCACCGCGTTGGGGGCGTGTCATGTCAGGGGTTCGGACCCAACGGGCGGGTGAGTGTGAGGCAGGCGAAGACCACGAAATGCAGGCCCGTTACAAAGGTTGTCATGACTCTGCCAAGACGATAGAACTCGCCGCGCCCGGGTGTTAGGTGTGAACGATGCAGACGTGTGGTGAACCCCCGGTTTTCGGCGTCGTCGGAGCCCCGTCGAGTGCGGGCGCGCATTACCCCGGGCAAGAGCAGGCCCCAGTTGCTCTTCGCCAGGCAGGACTCGTGTCTCGTTTGCAGGCCGCGGGCGTGCCTCTCATGGATTACGGTGACTTACCGACCGCGCGATGCCGGGTTTGTCGGACCACCGACCGCGCGCAAACCGTCGAACAGGTGCGCTCCTTCGCCGTTCAATTGGCCGACCGCGTGGAGGCCGTCGTTGAACAAGGCCAGCTTCCGCTTGTCCTGGGCGGCGACTGCACGATCACGCTCGGAGTTCTCGCCGGCTACCTGCGTCGGCACCCAAGCCTTGCCCTGCTCTACCTTGACGGCGGATTGGATGCGGCGACGCCGGAGACGTATCGCTGGGGAATGCTCGACTCCATGGGGGTCGCTCACATGCTGGCTGAATCCGGGACCGATCCAAGCCTGACGCGCATCGGACCACGGTTCCCGCTGATGACGGGCGCGAACGTCGTTCCGTTTGGGTATATCCCTGGTGAGCCGCAGGCCCCCGAGCTTGCCTTCTTGGCTCGTCACGCCATGGGTGGGTACCCGGTGTCTGAAGTCCGCGGACGTGCCCGGGAAATCGCCACGTTTGCGCTGCAACGCCTGGAAAGGGCGGCCGAGCGCTTTGTCGTCCATTTCGACGTGGACGTGATCGATTTCCTCGATTTTCCGGCGGCAGACGTCCTGCAGCCGCAACCGGGCTTGCGTTTCGCCGACGCCTTCGCCGCCCTGGCGGTTTTCTGCGCCAGCCCGAAATTTGGCGGATTGGTTGTCACGGAATTCAACCCGGACCATGACGATCCGGAGGTCCCGCTTGCCATGGCGCTCGTCGAGGCTCTCGCGGGAGCGCTGTTTCCAAGTACGGCGGCATGCTTCCCGTAGGCCAGCAGCGGCTCGAACCCGACAGCGCGCATCCACTTAGATCTTTCACAAACTCCTCCCGCAACGCTGCGCGGACCTTTCGGGGCGGAAGCCGCCCGCCAGTGTGCCGCGCAGCGCTGCGGGCGGGGCGGGAGAGGATGTCAGTTGCCGGTCAGTCAATCCTTTGGGGAAAGCTGGGGCATAGGCGCGAGGCGCCCATCTCGCGATCAGTTGGCCCGTAAAACTTCAATTTGCCATCCAGGTCGCAAACCCAGACCTCCTGCGCTCCCGCCTCGAAATAGAGCGCCCGTTTTTCCCTGATCTCCAGCTTTGTGTTGGAAGGCGAGATCACCTCCACGCAGATTTCCGGCGCCCGCTCGAGGATGAGCGGTTGCTCGGCGTGTTCCCCGCGTGCGCCCGCGAGCCAAGCCACGTCGATCGCCTTTACCCCATCGGAGGTGGAAACCGGACATTCTGGCAGGGCTTGGCCCGCCGGCAGCAATCGAGAGAGAAGTGCCACGACCTTGCCTTGGCGTTGCGAGTGGGAAAAGGCGGGCGGGGGACTCATCACGATGTGGCCGTGGCGATCGGTTTCGATCCGGTGCGGCAACTTGGCCAGCAAAACGTCGGCCAGCACCTCGCGCCAGCGTCGAAGGTTGAAAGCAGACTGTGCCTCAAGATGCGGTAACTCGAGCGTCAGAGGCATCTGGCGAGCTTACCTCATCTCGAGGTTGTCTCAATGGGTGAGGCCAGGATGATTCTTTGGTCCCTGCCAGCGGCGCTCACCCGCCGCGCTTCGACTTACGTGGGCCGTGGCTCGGATGGCGTTTGGAACGCTCGCGTCCGATTGTCTGCGTACGCGACGGCCACGCCCGGTCCGCCGCGAGACAGTTCTCGCGGGCGTCCCGTCCGTCACGGGTGGCCAACGTCCCGCAGCATAGTTCTAATCTTGCGGGCAGCTTGGCGGCGTCTCGTAAGACTCGCCTTGCCCTACCATGGTCGTTCAGCGAAACCGCCCCAAGATGAGTCTCGCGGGCGTCCCACCCGTCACGCGCGGCCAACGTCCCTGACACGACATTAGCAGGCACGCCAACTGCTCTTCTCGCCGCCGGTCGCCAGCGCGCGTCCGCACGATCTTTATGGATGACGTCTTAAGCAACCGTCGGGTGGTCCGCACCGTTTGCCCCTACTGCGGGGTGGGGTGCGGCATGCTCCTGCACGTTGAAGGCAACACCGTCGTCAAGGTGGAAGGCGACAAGGAGCACCCGGCCAACTTCGGCAAGCTGTGCAGCAAAGGCGCCCAGTGCGCCCCGAACATCCAAGCGAAGGACCGGCTCGCCTACGCCCACCTGCGCGCCGAACGCGACGCACCTTTGCTCCAAGTGCACTTGGATCAGGCGATCGGAGAAGCCGGCCGTCGCCTGAGCACCATCGTCGACGCCCACGGGCCCGACGCCGTGGCGATCTATTCGTCCGGCCAATTGTCGACCGAAGCCCAGTACCTCACCAACAAATTGGCCAAGGGTTTTGTCGGGACCAACAACATCGAGGCCAACTCGCGCTTGTGCATGGCGAGCGCCGCCAGTGGCTACAAGCTTTCGCTTGGGGCCGACGGCCCGCCCGGGTCGTACCAGGACTTTGAACGAAGCGATTGCTTCTTCGTCATCGGCGCCAACATGGCCGAGTGTCACCCGATCCTGTTCGTCCGCTTGCTCGCCGCCAAAAAGAAGCGTGGCGCCAAGCTGATCGTGGTCGATCCCCGGCGGACGCCCACGGCGGACAAAGCCGACCTCTACCTGCCGATCGAGCCGGGCACCGATTTGGCGCTGCTCAACGGGTTGCTTCACCTGATGGTCGAAAACGGCCACCTCGACCGGGATTTCATCGCGCGACACACCGAAGGCTGGGACGGGATGCCGGAGTTTCTGCAAACCTACACGCCAGCCCGCGTCTCGGAACTCACCGGCTTGCGCGAGGACGACATCCGGACCGCGGCGAAGTGGATGGGCGAAGCGCCGGAACTGATGAGCCTTTGGACCATGGGACTTAACCAAAGCACCCAGGGCACGTGGAACAACAACGCCGGCTGCAACCTGCATCTGGCGACCGGCAAGATTTGTCGCCCGGGCAGCGGCCCATTTTCCCTCAGCGGCCAGCCAAACGCCATGGGCGGGCGCGAGATGGGATACCTAAGCAACGGCTTGCCCGGCCAGCGCGCAGTCACCTCGCCGGCGGACCGGGCTTTTCTAGAAAGGTTTTGGGGATTACCGGCCGGCCAGATCGATCCTGAGCCAGGGCCGGACGCGGTGGAGATGTTCAAGCAAATCAAGGCCGGACGGATCAAGGCGGTTTGGATCATCTGCACCAACCCCGTGGTCTCGATGCCGCGCCGGGCGGAGGTGATCGAAGCCTTGCAAGCCGCCGAGTTGGTTATCGTCCAAGACGCGTACCACCCGACCGAAACGACGCCGTACGCCGACATCCTGTTACCGGGTGCCTTGTGGGCCGAGGCCGAAGGCGTGATGGTGAATTCCGAGCGGAACATCACCCTGATGCAAAAGGCCGTCGACCCGCCCGGCGAGGCGTGCGCCGACTGGGCCTTGGTGGCGGGCGTGGCTCAGGCGATGGGGTACGGTCCGGCGTTCAAGTTTGGCTCCGCCTCGGACGTCTTCGACGAGATCCGGCAGCTGGACAACGCCCAAACCGACTACGACCTGCGCGGGATGAGCCACGCGCGACTGCGGCAGGAAGGATCGCTGCAGTGGCCGTGCCGGCCGGGTGGGCCGGGTCGTAACCCCATCCGGTACGTCCGGCCGGCGGGCACGGAGCCCGGGGCGCCCGCGTTGCGGTTCGCCACCGAATCGGGCCGGGCGAAATTCTTCGCGCGCCCACACTTGGCGCCCGCCGAACTGCCCGACGACGAGTTTCCCCTGGTGCTGACCACCGGCCGTTGTCCGCACCAGTGGCACACGATGACCAAAACGGGCAAAGTTCCCGCCCTGAACCGGCTTAACCCGGGACCGTTCCTCGAGATGCATCCCGATGACGCCCAGGCGCTCGGGATCGGGGAAGGCGATGCCGTGGAGGTCCGCTCCCGCCGGGGCCGCGCCCTTTATCCGGCGCGGATCACCGAGCGGATCCGCCCGGGCTGTTGTTTTGCGCCTTTCCACTGGAACGACCTGTTCGGCGAAGACCTGGCGGTCAACGCCGCCACCAACGAAGCCGTCGACCCAATTTCTAAACAGCCGGAATTTAAGTTTTGCGCGGTGCAAGCGACCAAGGTGGCGGCGGCTGCGCACGCGGAAGGGGTGATTCCCGTCAGCGCAAGCCCGAACGGGCCCACCCCCGACGCCTCGGGCGACGGCTTGGGGGCGTCGTTGCCGTTCAGCTTTGAGCAGAAACAATACCTGCACGGCTTGGTGGCCGGCTTGGTCGCTTCAGGCCGTCCTCCGGTACCGTTGGCCGACGGGCTGGGCGTCAATGCCCGCCAACGGGCCTGGGTCAACGGGTTGCTGGCGGGCGCGTTCCCCCAAAACGACCGGTAAGCGTCCGCCGCGGCGGCACGGCCTCCCCCAAGGATGGCCCTTGAAGAGGCAAAATGGCTGGAGGCGAGCGGGAAGATGGAGGAGCATAGGCCTCATGGCGAGCAACAAACATCCCTCCAGCGAGCATCACCATAACGCAGCATCCCATCACGAGGCAGCGGCGCATCACCATCGACAAGCCGCACACCATCACGAGCACGGCCGACACGACGAGGCCAAGGAGCACGCGAAGGCGGCCCATCATCACAGCACCACGAGCCATCAGCATTCGACGACGGCTCACGAGCATTCGCATAAATAAAGGCTGAGGGCGGGCGCTGTCCCGGCAGCGCCCGCGGCGCAATCAAGGTAGGCGCGGCGGCAGGGCCGTCCCGAAGGGTGGGTCCTTAAGTCAAAAAGTGGCTGGAATGCGGGCAAAGCAGCCGCGACGGCTTAGGCCTATGCCCACCACGATTGGATGATCTGAAATCGCGCTGCGCTCGGCCATCGCCATCGCAGCGGCCGCTTTGATCGGTATCAACCGCAGCGAACACAGCCATCCGGCCGGGTTGCGCACGACCTTGCTGGTCTGTTTGGCCGCGTCAGTCAGCATGCTGCCGGTGAATTTGTTGCTAGGCACCAGCGGCAAAGCTCCCGACTCCTTTGTGCGGTTGGACCTGATGCGCCTACCCTTGGGCGTTTTGTCGGGCACGGGCTTCATCGGCGCTGGCGCGATCGTCCGCAAAGGCAGTTTCGTGCACGGCTTGACCACGGCGGCCACCCTTTGGTTTGTCACGGTTCTCGGGCTTTGCTTTGGCGGCGGTCAGCTCGCGTTGGGCCTAGCGGTGTTTGGGGCGCTTTCGTGCTCTGGGCGCGGAGATGGGTGGAGAATTCTCGGAAGCAGGTCCGGCGCGCCGCGTTGAGTCGGGTGGTCGGGGCCGAAGGGCCTTAACCCAGGAGGAGGTTGCTGACCGCCCGGGGAGGGTGGCTACCAAGCCGGCGCTTGGGCGATCACCCACCTTGACGGCGGCCGGCAACACCACCTTCGGGCCGAAGTGTGCTGGCGTGCCCACCCTCAAGAGGTCACTCCCCCGGTCTTCCTGTCGCCTTTGGCGCACAGCCCCGGGGTGCGGCAACTGGGATGTAAACGGTAGCGAAGGACCCGATGGTGGTATTCCTGCGGAGTGCTTTCCGGGCGATCGAACCCGCGAGCGTACGTGCCCAACCATGGTTAACCACTTAGCGCAGGAAATCTCAACCGCGAGGATGGCGGCGTGATCACCCCACCCAAAAACGGCCCTTTCGGAGGTGTGGCAAAGCCCTTTACTGGGCCGAGTAACCGGACGCTCTGGGACAAACAATCGGTCTCAGATCCGCCGGCGGCGGTTGCGAAGGCGGTGAAGAAGACCAAGATGCCGTCTCCCACCAAGGACCAAGACAGCAAAGACCTGCACGTCGTCACTTGGCCGCTCTTCAAATCCGCCAAGGGCGGCCCGGCGTTCAGCGAGGTGAAGCAGGCGCCCGGCATCGCCAACTGCCCCGTCGCTTCGGTGCTGGCGGCGTTGGCTTCCACAGCGGCTGGCCAAGCGCTCATTCAACGTATGGTTTCCGAAAAGGCGGGTGACGTCCTGACCGACTTAACCGGTCTACCCTCAGGAACGCTGAGCAACCCGCCACCGGGCAATACCATCAGCTCGGCCAGGTATTTCACGGTCAACCTTTCGGGCGGCCCAATCGAGGTGAGCGACGTCCTTTACACCGACGATCACGATCGAGGTTGGTCACCCCTCTATTTGCGCGACCCCAACGAGCAGGCGATCTGGGGTTCGGTGATCGAAAAGGCGCTCGCCGTCAAACTCGGAAGCTACGAGAATTTTGACGCCGTCGACCGCAGTGCGAATGGATTTTGGGAGCTGATCACCGGCGTCAAACCTGGGGGAATCGAGATCAAGGCCGACACGCCGCTTGCGACCATCACCGACGCCGTCAAGGCTTCCACCCGCGTGCCCACCATCGGTGCGTCCAAGCCGGAGGCCAGCGACGTCAAATTTGTGAGCGAGTTCCACGGCCACGCCATCTTGGGTTTCCAAGGTCCCAACATCCGGCTCTACGATCCGGCGAAGGCCAAAATCATCCTGATCTCCCCCGCCAATTTCCGTCACGACTTCCAAGCCATCCTTTTCCAAAAGTAGGGCTCGCCACCCGGGTGCGGTCCCCGGTTACAAACGGTCGGCATAAGCACCGGCCGAATAGGTGAGTTCGTAGCTGTGGCTGTAGATCTCGACGAGGATGCCGAACGGATCTTCGCAGTAGACCATGCGGTAGGGTTTCTCACCCGGATAGTAATGGCACACCGGCATCCGCTGCTTGCCGCCGTGCGCCACGATCGTGGCAGCCAACCCCTCCACGTCAGGATCCTGCACGCAGTAGTGAAAAACGCCGGCACGGTTGAAATCCAAGGAAGACTCCGGGCGGTAAGCGTCGGGGAACTCAAACAGTTCGATCCCGACGCGGTCGGCGGTGGCCAGATGCGCGATGCGGAAACGGGTCCAACCGGGACCGAACACGTGGGTGCACATGACGCCGATCGCGCTCTCGTCGCGGACGATCTCGGTGGGCGGCATGATGACGTACCAACCCATCACCTCAGTATAGAATCGGACGGCGCGATCGAGGTCAGAGACGGAAAGGCCGACGTGGGAAAAAGGGCGGGGAAACGCGCTCATGCCGGTTACCAAACACCAGCTGGACGCCGCCCGGCATCGGCCGTTCGGCGCAAAGCGACGGAAAAATGGAGGTGGGGGGGGCGCTGGGGGGGCCCGTG
>CAXUNV010000049.1:14826-15442 GCA_964252355.1 uncultured Chthoniobacterales bacterium
TCCACGTGGGGCTTGCATCCCGGCCCGTTCCGCCCGAAGACAGGGGCAGCATGGCCGAGGAGTCCGTTGTTGAAAGGATTTTGGAAGCCGTTGGCCGGCATGAGGACCGGTTGGCAACTTTAGCCGGGTCGCACACCGGTGGGGCAACCGAGGATCTGCGCGCGGAGAGCGCGGCGGTCTGCGAAGCCGAGATCCAAGCGGTGGTGGTGCCGGAATACGAACGCGTCGTCGAGGAGGCCGGGACGACCGACGCCAAGCTCGACGTGCTGACCGAGGCCCAGCAGGAACTCGCCGCCGAAGTCGCGCCGCGTCTCCCGCAGGTGAACGGCCGCCCAAACGACGGTTTCTACGAATGCGTGGTGACCGGGTTGACGGCCGCCGCGCGTTCCGTCTACGCCACCCTGGCGCGTGCGGGCAACCCGGTGCCGCCAGGACGGTTGGCCGAGCACTTGCGCACGTTGCGCGCCCTGCGGTGGGTGGAGCCGTGAGCAGTCGGCGGATCGCGGGCGATGGTAGGGCAAGAGGCGTCTTGCGGGACGCCGCCGGGCCGTCCGGACGGAAGAAGTTATGTTTCTCGAGCGACCCGGTGGGGCGACCTTCCGGCGGGCCGGAAGGT
>CAXUNV010000050.1:0-15354 GCA_964252355.1 uncultured Chthoniobacterales bacterium
GTTTCCCGTGCTGTGGTCGGCGAAGCTGCGGCGTCCGCGCCCGATCCGCTCCCCTCGTCCACCGGCGCTAACTCCCCATTTTCCAATAGCTGTCGGAGTTCGGCTTCCAGCGACTCGATCCGTTCCTGGATCTCGGCGGCTTTTCTTAGAGTAGACGAGGATAATTTCACAGGCGCAAACTATGCCCCTCGACTCACTTTGCAAGAAGCTTCGAGGTTGGTTAGATGGGGGTTTTTTTGGGTAGTTCCAAACTACCCGGAACGGGCACGATCCCGGTGTTTAAAGACCTGGCCCGGTTCCACGCACCTACGGCGGCCGGCCGGAAACACGCTGGCCGGCCCAGGCCGGGACCGTCGCGGGTGTTAAGCCCTTGGCGCTCCCGGAAGGTTTTCCGGCGGCGACTAACGGCGGACTTGCCACGCATTTACCATTGGGCGGCGGGATGACCGTTTGACGCGCCCGATCCCCTGGCGAATAGGAAACTTCATGGTCGATCACGTCACGTCCTTTGCGCCCGGCCGGGTGGAGGTCCTCGGTAACCACACCGATTACAATCAGGGGTTGGTGCTCTCCGCGGCCATCCACCTGGGCGTGACCGTACAAGCCAAGCTCACCAACGACCGCCAACTCCGGTTCCACAGCGCCGCCTTCGGCAAGGATGTCAGCGTACCCGCCGACCGGGTGCAACCGGTCCAGGACGAGACTTGGGTTAATTACCCGTTGGGGGTGGTCCATTTTCTCCGCCAGGAAGGCCTGCCCGCCACGGGCGTCGCCTTCGACATCGGCAGCGACCTGCCCGTCGGCGCCGGCCTCTCCAGTTCCGCCGCGCTGGAGGTGGCGACCGCCCTCGCGCTCGTTCGCCTCTTCGGGCTCCCGTTGGAAGGCATGCGGCTCGCTCAACTTTGCCAACGGGCCGAAAACGACTTTGTCGGCGTGCAATGCGGCTTGCTCGACCAAGCCTCCTCCGTCTTCGGCAAACCGCACCAGATCATCCAGCTCGATTTCCGCAGCGTGACCGCGGTCAACGTGCCGATCCCGGATGCCGCCGCCCTGCTGGTGGTTAACTCCGCGGTTCCCCACGAGCTGACGGGCGGCGAATACAACGAACGCCGGGCCCAGTGCACCGAAGCAGCCGCCCTGCTCGGGGTCCCGTTCCTGCGCGACGCCACCTCCGCCGACGTGGAACGCAGCACCTTGCCTGACGTGCTCCGCCGGCGCGCGCTGCACATCACGGGAGAGGACGAACGCGTGGTTCAAGCCGTGGCCGCCCTGCGCGGCCCAGACCTCGCCGAGGTCGGACGCTTGATGTACGCCTCACACCTCAGTTCCCGTGACCAGTTTGAAAACAGCACGCATCATCTCGATACCCTCGTCGAGATTGCCATGGGCCTGCCGGGTGTCTACGGGGCCCGCCTGAGCGGGGGTGGCTTCGGCGGCTCCATCATCGCCCTGGTGCAGAAGGAGCAGGCCCCGGCGGTGCTCGACGCCATCGGCCGGGAGTACGCCCGGCGAACCGGCGCCCAATGCCAAGGGGTGCTGACGGCACCTTCGGATGGCGCGCGACTGGTGGAGGGCGACTGAAGGCGGCGAAGACCCTGTCTGCCTTGCGAGAGTGCGTTGGCATCCGCGCCGGAGTTGTTCTACCGTCCGCGACGGCGGAGGCGCCCTTATGCACAAAACCCTGATCCCATCGGTGGTGGCGGTGCTCGAATCCTACCGGGACGACGGCGGGATCAACAATATCGACGGTTCCAACCTGCCCTCCAAACGGGCGGTCGCCGAGATTTGCAGCGACCTCTTGGAGGTGCTTTTTCCGGGGTTTCACGACGAAGGTCCGTTGCCGAGCAACGACGTGCGTGAGCTCACCGCGGGCCGCCTGCAAAGCGTGGCCACGCGCTTGCACGAAGAGATTTTCAAGAGCCTTCGCCTGAGCGAGCCCTCCTGTCCGGCGCAACGGGCCGCTGCGGTCACCCAGGAGTTCCTCGACGACTTGCCGCGGATCCGTGCCCTCCTTCGCACGGACGTCGAAGCGGCTTACGAAGGCGATCCGGCCAGCACCAGCTACGAAGAGATCATCGTGAGTTACCCCTGCGTGGAGGCAATCGCCATCCAACGGCTCGCGCACAACCTCTACCGGCAAGGCGTCCCGTTGCTGCCACGGATCATGACCGAATGGGCCCACGGCCGCACCGGCATCGACATCCACCCGGGCGCGGAGATCGGCGCATCGTTCTTCATCGACCACGGCACGGGCGTGGTCGTGGGCGAGACTTGCCGGATCGGCCGCCACGTCAAGCTCTACCACGGCGTCACCCTGGGCGCGCGGAGCTTTCAGAAAGACGAGGCGGGCCGCATCAAAAAAGGTGGCAAGCGTCACCCGAACGTCGAGGACGGGGTGACGGTCTACCCAAACAGCACGATCCTGGGCGGCGAGACCACCATCGGGGCGCGGTCCACGATCGGTGGCAACGTCTTCTTAATGGAGAGCGTGCCGCCGGATTCGCTCGTCACCAACGAGAAATCCCAGGTGAAGATCGTCTCCAAACGACGGCCGACGCCGGATCGTGGCGGCAATGGTGCCGAAGCCTCCGCAGGCCCACCCGTGTCGTACGATTACGAGATCTGAGCTGCCCGCGGCGGGTTCGGCGTTCCGGGTTCCGCGTTCCGGGTTCCGGCGTCTGCATCGAGGATCGCTGGCAAAGGCCCGCCGTCGCGCTACCGTCGGTGCCTTAAGCCATGTTCACGGGAACGGCATCCATCCAGGCAGAAAGTAGACCCGGTCACTACGCGGGTCTGGCGGGCGAACTGTGCGCCTTGTTGGGCGACGAGCGCGATGCCCTGGCCAACCTGGCCAACACCGCGGCACTGATCTTCCATGCCTTGCCCAAACTGAACTGGGCGGGCTTTTACCTGTGGCGCGGCGGGGAACTCGTCCTGGGGCCGTTCCAGGGCAAACCGGCATGCGTGCGCATCGCTCTCGGCCGGGGCGTGTGCGGCAGCGCCTTGGCGCAGCGGCGTTCCCTGGTGGTGCCCGACGTGCACGCCTTTCCAGGCCACATCGCGTGCGATGCGACCTCGCGCTCAGAACTGGTCGTGCCGTTGCTGGCCGGCGAACGGATTCTCGGCGTGCTCGACCTCGACAGCCCGGTGCCGGGCCGCTTCGACGAGGTGGATCGCGAGGGTTGCGAACGGTTGGTCGCCATCTTGCTGGCCGCCTCAGACTGGGTCTGGTGAGGCGCGGGGCGGTGCCCGGTTGCCGGTTCCGGGTGGGATGGGACGCCAAGAGGGATCCGGTGGGGCGAAGACCCAGACGGCAAAGGGAAGTGGCTTTGGCCAAGAGGCGGCCGCCGTCTGGTCTGAGCCGGCGGCCCGCCGGGTCGGGCTCGGGGCCAGGGGACCCTTGACTGAACCAGGGTGTCGCGGGCCGTCAGGGCCGTTTGCGCCCGGCTCAGACCGCCCCGCGGCCGTCCGCTCGCCGTGGCCACCCTTTTGGGCGGGCCGGGTTTTCACCCCACCGGGTCGCCCGCGAGTTCCGCGCTTTTCCTTTCTGGAAACCAGGAACCGCCGGTCGGGAATCCGCGCGCTGCGCGCCGCGCCTACCGCCGGCCGCGGCGCGATTTGGCGTAGGTGTCGAACCCGACCGCCAGCACGATGATGACCCCGATGATGATCTGTTGGTAGTAGGGATTGACGTTCATGATGACCAAGCCATTGAGCAGCACCCCGATCAGGATCGTGCCCACCGCCGTGCCCGCGACGCCGCCGACGCCCCCCATCAGGCTCGTGCCGCCGATGACCACCGCGGCGATGACCGTCAGTTCGAAGCCCAAGCCGGCCGTCGCTTCGGCCGAACTCAAGCGCGCCGACTGGATGAAACCGGCCAAGCCCGCCAGGAAGCCCATGATGGCATAAACGCTGGTGAGGATCCGGTTCACCCGCAAACCCGTCAGGCGCGCCGCCTCGGGATTGCCGCCCACCGCGTAGACGCGCCGGCCGTACGGGGTGTAACGCAACGCCACGTAACCCGTGACCCCCACCGCCAGGAAGACCAGCACCGGCACCGGCACCCCGAACAACGAACCGTTCCCCCACCAAGCGTAGCCCGCGTCAAACCCGCTGATGGGCGAACCGGCGCCGATCAAGAGGGTCGCGCCCCGCCAGACCGTCATGCCGCCGAGGGTCACGATGAACGGCGGAACCCGGAATTTGGAGCTGACCTTGCCTTGGATGAAACCGACCAGCGTGCCGAGCCCGACGCAGATCAGCAAAGCGACCAACCAGCTGAACCCGCCGAACCGGTGCGGGTCGGGCGTCTCGGAACGCGCCTCGCCCGTGCCTTTGACCGCCGCCGCGCCGCACATGGCGCACAGCGCCAGGATCGCGCCCACGGACAGATCCACGCCGGCCGTCAGGATCACCAAGGTCATCCCGATGGCCATGATGCCGTAGATCGAGACGTCGGTGAGAATGTTGAACAGGTTGCGGACCGACAGAAACCGCGGGTTTTGCGATGAGAAAAAGAGGATCAGCAGGATCAGGAAGCAAAAGACGCCGAACTTCTGCAAAAAGCCGATCCATTCGAAAGGCGGCGCTTTTTTCGGTTCGACGGCTTTGGCGCCGGTCGTGGTCTGAGCCATAAGCAGGACGGGCCGCGGCTAGGCGGCCGGGATTTGGGCGTGGGCGTGCTGCTCGCCAGGGGCGAGCACCATGAGCTTCATGAGCTTTTCTTCCGTCGCTTCCCGGGCCGGCATTTCGCCAGTGATGCGCCCCTCTTTGACGGTCACGATCCGGTCGCAAAGCGAGATCACTTCCGGCAGCTCCGAGGAGACCACCACCACCGCCGTGCCTTGGCGCGCCAACTCGCGCAGCAGTTGGTGGACTTCGGCCTTGGCGCCGACGTCGATGCCGCGGGTCGGCTCATCGACGATGAGCACCCTGGGTTTGAGGGCCAGGCAGCGGGCCAAGACCACCTTTTGCTGGTTGCCACCCGAGAGGGTACCGACGACTACCTCCTGATTGGCCATGCGGATGCTCAGCGCCTGGCGGAACTGTTCGATCAAGGCGCGTTCTTTGCGCCTGTTGACGAAAATGCGGCCCACCAGCAGGTTTTTGAGGTTGGGTAGCGTCAGGTTCTGCCGGATGGAATGCGTGAGGAACAGCCCCTGTTGTTTTCGGTCTTCAGGCACTAAAGCCATCCCCAATTCGATGGCGTCGGCGGGTGACTGCACCGTCACTTTTCGGCCTTCGAAGTAGACGGTGCCGCTTTCGAAGGGGTCGGCGCCGAACAGGGCGCGCACCATTTCGGTGCGCCCCGCGCCCACCAGGCCGGCCAAGCCCAGGATCTCCCCCCTTCGAACCTCGAGACTCATGCCCCGCAGCGGCACGGCTTGGCTGCCCGGCAGCCGTTTGAGCCGGGTAAGTCCCTCCACCCGCACGACGACGTCGCCAGCGTGACGCGGCGCTTCGCCAGCAGCCGGTTTGACGTCCCGGCCCACCATCATGCGCACGATCCCGTCAATCGACGCGTCGGCCACGTCGGCCTCACCCACCCATTTACCATCGCGCAACACCGTGAGCCGGTCGCAGACCTGTTTCACCTCGGCCAAGCGGTGGGTGACGTAGATGATGCTGATGCCCTGCTTTTTCAAATCCCGCACGATCCCGTGCAGTTTTTCGACTTCCCGATCGCTCAAGGCCGCGGTGGGCTCGTCCAGGATGATGAGCTTGGCGTTCATGGTCAGCGCCCGGGCGATCTCGACCATTTGTTGCTCGGCGACGCTCAAGGCGTAGGCAGCGGTGAGCGGGTCGACCCGCAGATCTAGTCTCGCGGTGACGTCTCTCGCTGCCCGCAGCATCGTGGGCCAGCTGAGGAACCAGCCTCGGGCCGGCTCGCGGCCGATGAAGATGTTCTCGGCCACGGACAAGTTGGGCATCAAGGTGAACTCTTGGTAAACAGTCACGATGCCCAAGCGCTGGCGCTCGTGAGGCAGTTCGCGCCCCAAACGCTGGCCGTCGAACTCAATGGTGCCGCTGTCTTGGTAGTCGGCCCCCGCCAGGATTTTGAGCAGGGTCGATTTGCCGGCGCCGTTTTCACCTAACAAGGCGTGCACCTCGCCGCGGGCGACGTGTAAAGAAACCCCGTCCAGGGCGACCACCCCGGGAAAGCGTTTGCTGACGTCACGAACGTTGAGCAGGAGCCCGCCACTCATAGGAAAGAGCCTCGCGTGTTTGCCCGATAGCCCGTGAGCGACCGGTCGGCCGGTCTCGCGTCAGACCCCTTAGGCCCCGCTCGCGCGGTGAGCTCGAGCCGACGGCCCACGCCGGTCCTCCGCCCCCAGACCCTGGTCAAAGATGCGGGGCCGGGGACCGCCGCGGAGGTTGGGTTTGCCCAGCACTCCCCAGGTTTCGCTTTCGTTCCAGGCCTACTTCGCTTCGTCGATCCGCTCCGCCTTGTCCAAGTTGCTTGCGTCCACCACGAACGGCTGGATCGAGACGTCCTGCATCGGCGTCTTCTTGCGGAGGTAATCGGCGAGTTCGTTCAGGGCCGTCCGCACCTGCTTGCCGGGCGATTGTTCCACGGTGGCCGACATATCGCCCGCCCGGATGGCGCGCAAAGCTTCCGGCAACGCGTCATAGCCGATCACCGCCACCTTGCCCTTGGCTACGCCCGACTGTTGCAAAGCGGAGACGGCGCCCAGGGCCATGTCGTCGTTGGAGCTGACGATGACGTCCGGCGGAGTGCCCAAGGAGGTTAGCAAATTCTGGGTCACCGTCATGCCTTGGTCGCGATGAAAGTTGGCGGTTTGGTCGGCCAGCACCTTGTACTGGTCGCCGGCGGCCTTGATCACATCGTAGAACCCCTTCGCGCGATCGATCGCCGGGCTGGCGCCCGGTTCGCCACGCAGAAAGATGATCTTGGCGCCATTGGGATACTTCTGCGTCAACCATTTGGCTTGCGCTTGGCCGCCGGCGACGTTGTCCGCGCCCACGTGAGGGACCGGTTGGCTGGTTCCGCTGACGCTGCGGTCCACCGTGATCAGCGGGATTTTGGACTGGAGGGCTTCGTTCACCGCCGGCGCGAGCGCGTGAACATCGTTGGGCACCAGCACGATGCCGTCCACGCCTTGGGTAACCGCGTTGCGCAGGTCGCTGGATTGCTTGGGCGAACTGCCTTGGCCGTCCTGAACGGCCAAGTCCGCGTCCAGCTGTTTGGCCGCGTCGTTCGCTTGGTTGCGCATGAAGGCGAAAAAGGGAAAGGCCATGTTCGGCACGTTCAAAGTCAGCGTCAGCTTCTCGGTCTTGGCTTGCGTTTCAAGGGTCGGGAACGCCAGCACGCAACCGGCAACCAAACAGAGGGGAATCAGACGTCTTTTCATGGTCGGGGGGGAACAATTCGGTGGAGAGAAGGATGATCTTGTTTGGCCGGGCGCCCTGTCAAACCGAAAACAGGGCCCGTTCCCAGCAAGCCCGACGCCCAAACGGGGGAGTGGTAGGGCAAGGCGAGTAACGCGAGACGCCGATGGTGCAGCGTCTGCCTTCCAGGGGAGCGCGGGCGGGGACCACCTCGGGGCGGCTCCACCCTTCTTCATTTGGCATTTGTCATTGGCGATTTGTCGTGCGCGCAGCGCCCGTCCGTCGATACCGACCCCGCGATCAGGCGCGCCGGCGGGTGGACGTGCGTCGAACGAGTGTGAAGACAAGAAGGACCACCCGTCGTCGCTTTCAGCGCGACGGCCTCAACCCTCAGGAGACGGAGATTACCTATGTTAAAGGATACGTTGCGCCACCTTACCCACCAAGGCCTCCAAGCGGTTCAGGCCGCCGGTGCCATCGGCGCCAAAGCCACCCAGGAAATTGAGCCCCACGCGACGGCCCCCGAACTTAAAGAGTTCCTGCGCCGGGGCTCCGAGCAGGCGCGCACCTGGACGGACCGGGTTGCGCAGGCTCAGCAGATGGTGCACGGCACCCGCGAAGGGGGCGATAATCCCATCATGCGGGCGCACCACGAGGTTGCCCATCGCATCATGGAGCACGCGCAAGACCCACTCGAGCGCGATTTAGGCATCATTGCGGCCGGGCAGTTGGCGTTGCACTACTACATCGCCGCTTACGGCACCCTGGCTTCCTACACCAAACGGGCGGGTGAGACGGAGGCGGCCTCTCTTTTGAAGCAGTGCTCAGATGAAGCCAAGAAATGGGACGAAGAGCACAGCGAACTCGCCAAACGGTTGATGGAAAACGCGTCGTAGTTGGTGGAGCGCCGCCTCCTCAGGACTAACCGGCTCCGCGTTTTGCCCTTTGGCCTGCGCGCAGCACCCGAGCGCTTCTACCGACGGAGGCGGCCAAGCGGCGGTTGCACGGTGCGGAAACCCCTCACCGAAAGGTTCGCCAAAAGGGCGTCAAGCACGCCGACGTTCTCCACCAAACCTTCGTGCAGGAGGAGGATGGCTCCGGGTTGCACCGCGCCGACCAACCGTCGCGTGGTCCGAGCGGGGTCGCGGTGACGGGTGTCGAAAGGCCGTGCGCTCCAGCCGACCAGCACCAAACCGCGCGTGGCTAAGTGCGGGTGCAAGAACGGGTTTTTGAATCCTGCCGGCGCCCGGAACAAGGCTGGCTCCGGCAACTCTGCGGCCACGCTGGCTTTGTGGAACCCATCAATCTCGCGGCCCAAGGCCACCGGACCCAAACGCCAGAACCGATGCGGCGCGTGCGTTGCCGTGTGGTTGCCGATGCCGTGGCCCGCCCGGAGGATCTCGCGGGCGAGTTCCGGGTGCTGCTGAACCCGTTCTCCGATGAGGAAAAATGTGCCCCGCGCACCGTGCCTTGCGAGCACCTCGAGCAACGGGGGCGTGGTCACCGGATCTGGGCCGTCGTCGAACGTCAACCAGACTTCCCTCCCGTCCGGTTGGAACCGGGTAAAGACGGGGCCAAACCCCTGCCCTCGCGACCAGAGGGTGTTGATGAGCAAGGCGACGTGCGAGGCGAAAAGGAACCCGAGCGCAGACGTCCAGCCGGCCGCCAATCCGGCCAACGTGAGGAAAGGTGCTGCGGTGATGAAGGCGAGCGTCAGAGTGAAACGGGGCTGCAAGCCCCTTGCTTTTGCGGGAGCGGGCCCTTCGACGTCAACCCTGAAGCAGGCGCCAACCCTCCGCTCTCCCGATGAAGTGAGTCGCCCGGCGGCGCGCCTGGAACCGCGCCCGGGTTGCTTCAAAGCTCGCTCTGAATAACCTTTTGCGATGGTGTCGCGACCGGAACTGTTGAGCCCCGCGGGCGATTGGGAGTGCGCCCGGGCCGCGGTCGCGAACGGGGCGAATGCCGTCTACTTCGGGCTTTCCCGATTCAACGCGCGCCTGCGCGCGCAAAATTTCACCGAGGAGGACTTGCCGGCGTTGGTGCAGTTCCTGCACGGGCACGGCGTGCGCGGGTACGTCACGTTCAACACCTTGATCTTCGCCGATGAATTGCCGGCGGCGGAAGCGCAACTGCGGCTGCTGGCCGGGGCGGGCGTCGACGCGATCATCGTGCAGGACCTCGGGTTGGCCCGTTTGGCCCAAGCGGTCGCGCCCGACCTGGAGGTGCACGCGTCCACGCAGATGACGGTGACCTCGCCCGAAGGCTTGGCCCTCGTGCGCCCGCTTGGACTTACCCGCGCGGTGCTGGCGCGGGAGTTGTCGTTGCGGGAACTCGGGCGCTTCCGCGAGGCGGGCATTCCCGTGGAGGTGTTCGTACACGGCGCGTTGTGCGTCGCCTACTCCGGCCAATGCCTCACGAGCGAATCGCTGGGGCAACGCAGCGCGAACCGCGGCGAGTGCGCGCAGGCCTGCCGGTTGCCTTACGCCCTGGTGGTCGACGGGGCCGTGCACGACTTGGGCGAGCGACGCTACTTGCTTTCGCCGCAGGACTTGGCCGGGCTGGACGACGTGCCCGAATTGATGCGGCTCGGGGTGGCCAGCCTGAAGATCGAAGGACGCCTGAAAAGCCCGGAGTACGTGGCGGCGGTGACCGGCGTTTACCGCCGAGCCATTGATGCCGCCTGGGAAGCCGCGCAAAAAGCGCAACCGCCCCCACCGCCCCACGCGGCGGACCGGTACGCGCTCGAGATGACCTTTTCGCGCGGCCTTTTCAACGGTTGGCTCGGGGGTGTAAACCACCAACGGTTGGTCGACGGCACTTACGGTAAGAAGCGCGGCCCTTACCTGGGCCGTGTGGCGGCGGCCGGGCCGGATCACGTGGATCTCGAGGCGCCTGCGGCCGTCAAACCGGGCGACGGCGTGGTCTTTGGCAACGCCCAAGACACGGACCGCGAGCAAGGCGGCCGCGTCTTCGCGGTGGAAGGCCGGCGCCTCCGCTTCGACCGCGGCCGCCTCGACGCCCGCCGGATCCGGCCGGGCGATCGCGTCTGGAAAACCGATGACCCCGCGTTAAACCGGCGCCTTCGCCAATCGTTTGCCGGAGTCCGCCCCGAACCGGTCGTCACCCAAACCGTAGACATGACCGTGACCGGGCGACCCGGCCAGCCGCTGACGCTCACGGTCCAAGCGGCGGGCGCTCGGGCCACGGTCTCATCCCCGGCCATCCTCGCCGAGGCGAAGCGTCTTCCGCTGACGCCCGAGGCGGTGCGCGAGCAGCTCGGGCGCTTGGGCGGGACCGGTTACCATTTGGGCGACTTCCGTTGCGACCTCCAAGGGAACCTTTTCGCCCCGCCCTCGTGGCTGAATGAACTGCGGCGCGCGGCGGTCGCGGCGCTACCCGCGCCGGGCAGTCTGCCGGACCAGCCGCTTGCAGCAAAACCGGCTGCGGCCGGTGCCGTTTTGCCGGCGCTGCTTTCCCCGCCGGGGCCGTCCGAAGTCGGGCGGATGACAGGATGCGAATTGACCGTGCTTTGCCGGTCCTTGGCCCAACTCGAGGCCGTCGTTGCCGAAGGGGTGCGCACCGTCTACCTCGACCTCGAGGACGTGCGTCGCTACCGCGACGCGGTGAAGACCTTTGCGGGCAGGTGCGACCTTTACCTCGCCACCCCACGCATCCAGAAACCGGGTGAAGCGGGGTTTTTTCGCTTGATCGAAAACGCGGGGCCTTTCGGCGTGTTGGTGCGGAACCTGGGTGCGCTCGCCTTTTTTGCCGGCAAACCGTTCCGGCTGCACGGGGACTTTTCGTTGAACGTCGCCAATCCGCTGACGGCGGAGTTTCTCTTAGAGGCGGGGCTGGACGGACTCACCGTGTCGTACGACTTGAACCTCGCCCAGACGGTCGCCCTGCTGGCGCACCGGCCGGCGGAACGATTTGAACTGACGCTTCATCAGCACATGCCGATGTTTCACATGGAGCATTGCGTCTTCGCGGCTTTCCTTTCAAACGGCCGGGACCACACCGATTGCGGACGACCCTGCGACCGCCACGCCGTCCGGCTCCGCGACCGGGTCGGTGCGGAGCATCCCGTCTCGGCCGACGCCGGCTGCCGGAACACCGTCTTCAACGCGCGGGCCCAAAGCGGGGCGGCCTTTTTTGCCGAGCTGTTTGCGGCCGGGTTACGCCGGTTCCGCGTGGAGTGCCTTGGCGAAAACGCCCGGCAAGCCCGAACCCTCGTGCGGGAGTACCGGCGTCTCTTGCAGGGCGAAGTTTCCGGCGAAACGGTCTGGCGGCGGCTGCAGGTCCAGTCACAGCTCGGCGTCACGCGGGGCACACTGAAGTAATGACGCCCACGCCGTCGCCGTCCTCCCCTCCCCACACTGGGGCCACCTCCCTTTCCGGCATGAAGAAGTCTCCGCTCCCCATCATCCTCGGCATCGTTTTCATCGACCTCATCGGCTTTGGCATGATCATCCCCATCCTGCCCATCTACGCCGGACGCTTTGGGGCCAGCGAGTGGCAGATCGGGTTGCTGCTGGCGTCCTACTCGCTGATGCAGTTTTTGGCCTCGCCTTTGCTTGGGGGTCTTTCGGACCGCTTTGGCCGTAAACCGGTGTTGCTCGGCAGCCTCCTCGGCTCGGCGGTCGGTTACGTTTTGATGGCCAACGCGGGGGCCCTGGCCCTGTTGTTCCTGGCCCGCATCATCGATGGCGCCTCCGGTGCCAGCGTCGGCACCGCCTCAGCTTACATTGCCGACATCACGCCGCCCGAAGCGCGTTCTCGGCGCATCGGCTTGATCGGCGCAGCGTTTGGCGTCGGCTTCGTCATCGGCCCGGCTCTAGGCGGTTTGCTCAGCCAGATTTCGACCGTGGCTCCCTTCTGGTTCGCCGCGATCGTGGCCCTGCTGAACGCTGCGGCCGTGATTATCTTTCTGCCTGAACCGGAGCGACACGCGTCGGCGACGGAACGCGCCCCGACCGGGTTCAAAGCCATCTTGGCGGCGGGCGGCGGCCGTTCGCTGGGTGCGCTTGCCGCGACGTACTTCATCGCGATCGCCGGTTTTGCGGTGGTGACGATGATCTACCCGCAGGTCAGCGTGCGCCGGTTCGGGTTAAATCAAAGCCAGATCAGTTACCTGTTCGTGATGATCGGCTTCATCGGCGCCCTCATCCAAGGTGGCGGCATCGGCAGGCTCGCCAAACGCTTCGGCGATCTGAACTTGGCGGTCGCCGGACTTTTGGTCATGGCGGTGAGCATGGGACTCATGCCGTTGGCGACCAGTTTCGGCGCCTTCCTGCTTTTTAGCGTCGGTCTTGCCATCGGCAACAGCCTCTCGACGCCGACCTTGAACGCGCTCGCTTCGAAAGGCGCTTCCGGGACGGTTCAGGGCCGGGTGTTGGGATTGCTGCAATCGGCCGGAAGTTTGGGGCGGGTGGTCGGCCCTTCCCTAGCCGGATTTTTGCTGACCCTCGATCACGCCCGCCCGAACCTGCGCTACGGCAACACGCCGTTTCTCGCCGGGGCGGTCGTGATGCTCGGGGCCTTCGCGCTTGCGTTGACCCTGCGCCAGTTGCGAACCACCGGGGAGAATCTGGCCGAAGAGGTGGCGACGGGCTCGTAGGCCAGGGAGAGGGTGCAACGTTTGCGGTTTGGCGTGGGGCAAGTGCCCCGCCTTGCCGTTTTGGCCTTTGTCATTTGCCATTTGGCATGCGCGCAGTTGCCCCGTCCAGCTGCCGGATCAAACCGCAGAGCCGATCGGCCAGACGCGGCCGCAAACGCAGCATCCGGCCCGCGAACGTCCCGGCTTCCCAGAAGTCTCGCGGGCCATGGGGCGACCGACCCAAAAACAGGCCCGGCACCTCCTGGTTGACGCCGTCGGAGATCATGCGCGCGACCAACACCGGCAGACCGCGTGCGTGGCAAAGCTCGTTCACCGCCGCCGATTCCATGTCGAGCGCAAGGTGACGCCCGCCCCTGGCGAGCTGCCGCTTGGTTTGGGCGGAGGCGACGGTGTGCACGGTCAAGAAGTCTCCCAAAGCATCAAATTGCGTTTGGTGAGCCGTGATGAGTTCGGGCGTGGAAAGGTTGCAGGCGGCGACGAAATCGCCCGGATGCAGCAAGGACCGCAGGGCCCCCGCAAAACCGGAGCAGAGGACGAGCTTCGGGCGCCAGCGCTCCAAGTAACGTTCCAGAGCGTCGCGATGGCGCAGTCCGATCCCGAGGTAAACCACGCCGACTTGGTGGCCTTGCCAGTCGCCCACCAGGGTGATGCCGCTGCGCACCCGGTGTCGAAGCCGGGCCACAAACCCCTGGGCCTCTGCAGGAAGTGCAAACGTCGTCAGGATCATTTCACGGCGTCGAGGAAGCGGCGGGCGGCGATTGCAGAAGGACGTCGATCCAGGCGAACTCTGACGGCGTTCCGCCCGCGGCCGGGCCCGTCGCGGGGACGGTACCCGGGTTGCGGGCGGCCTGCACGAAAGCCAAACCAGCCGTGGTGGGCACACGCGCCAAGACGTCGACATTGCCGTCGTCGGTCGGGGTGGCGATGGCGCTGCCGCCCAACGTCGCCGCCAGATCTTTGAGTCGCGCGGCCTCGGCCTCGCGTCTCTCTTTGGGCACGCTCAGCGTCACCTTCTCGTCACCCGTGCCCAGCCGGGTCGCCCCGAACACCCCGTCTGCGGCGCGTTCGACCGAGCCTCGCAGGGCCGTCTCCTCCGAGGGCTTTGGGGGCGGAGGTCGTCGGCCCCACCCGAAATAGCTGGAGCTTGCCACGACCAGAACGGCCAGCGCCGCAGCCGCTGCACCCGGCAGGAGGAGACGTTTGGTGGTTGGCGCCGGCATCTTTCCAGTTGCGCAATGAACGGCGATGGTTTCGTGATTGCAACGCGTGAGCACGCTCAACGACGGACAGATCCTGGTGACGGGCGGCGCGGGCTTCATCGGCAGCGCGCTCGTCTGGGCATTGAACCGCCGCGGCCTTGAACGCGTGCTCGTCAGCGACCGGTTGGGCACTGACGAGAAGTGGAGAAATCTGGTCGGCCTGCGCTTCGAAGATTACCTCGACGCAGACGACCTTGCCGAACGCACCGGCGTCGATGATCCCAGCCTGAACGCAATCCGGACCGTGTTTCACCTCGGCGCCTGTTCAGCCACCACCGAAAAGGATGCCGGGTTTTTGCTGCGCAACAACTTCGCGTACACCAAGCTGCTTTGCGATTGGGCGTTGCGCCACCGGGCGCGCTTTGTCTACGCGTCGTCGGCGGCAACCTACGGCGATGGCGCCCAAGGCATGGAAGACGACGAAGCGAAACTCGAACGGCTGCGGCCGCTCAACGCATACGGCTACTCCAAACACCTGTTCGACGTTCACGCCAAAAAAAACGGCTTCTTGCGGCAGGTCGTCGGACTCAAATACTTCAACGTCTTCGGTCCCAACGAAGCCCACAAGGGCGACATGCGCAGCTTGGTACACAAGGCGTTCGCGCAGGCGACGCAGACGGGCGGCATCAGCTTGTTCCGGAGTCATCGTCCGGAATACCGGGACGGCGAACAGCAGCGCGACTTCCTGTACGTCAAGGATGCCGTCGAGATGACGTTGCACTTAGCGGAAAACCGGGCGGCTAACGGGATCTTCAACCTCGGCTCGGGTCGGGCCCGCACTTGGCTGGAGCTCGCGGGCGCCCTATTCGACGCCATCGAACGTCCCCTGCAAGTGGAGTTTGTGGAGATGCCGGAAGCGTTGCGCGGCAAGTACCAGTATTTCACCCAGGCCGACATCGGGCGCCTGCGCAAAACCGGTTACCCCGGCCCACGGTACACGTTGGAGACGGCCGTGGCGGATTACGTACGGGGTTACCTAATCCCCGGACGCCAATTGGGCGACCCGGGCGAACCGGCCTAGAAAGTCAAAAGGTAGGGCAAGAGGTGTCTTGCGAGACCCGCCCGCAACCCCGCCCGCACCGCGGCGCGGGCGTTCGGGGGAAGGGCCGCTTCCCGCCGGCGCCG